>JAZRHF010000160.1:0-3498 GCA_045644565.1 Clostridia bacterium
CTTCAAAACTCAAAAATTTAACAAGTTAGGAGGAAATTTTATGTCAAGAAAAAACAATGAACCTAAAATTACTCAGGTGACTTATTACCATTCAGGAACTAATGAGGAATTTAATCATTTCCTCAAATCAGTTGTTAAAGACTACATAAGCCAAGGGCTTGAACAACCGGAAACAGAAGTTCAGGAACCCGAGGATGATATGCAAGAAAATGACGGCGGAATTTTGTTGGATTTTTAGCTGGATATATTAAAACTTATGTGGTATTGTTTGTTGCTAAGAAAGGAGAACTATTATGAATATTATTAAGACTTGGAGAATTTGGATTTATTACAGATTGTCAAGAGATGACGACAAGGAAATGAATTCACTAAAAAATCAAAGACAAATTTTGATGGACTACATCGAGCGAAACGGACATCAGTTCGCAGGAGAATCATTTGATGATAATGTAAGCGGAATGACCTTCGAGCGAAACGGAATCGAAGAAATTTATCAAGCTGCTGCGGAGCATAGAATGGATGTCGTACTTGTAAAAGACCTATCAAGACTCGGCAGAGAGAAAATTCAAACTGCGATGTTCATCGAATACTTAAGAAGCCATAATGTCAGGGTTATAAGCGTAACCGATAACACTGACAGCTTCAACGAAGACGATGAATTCCGTATGGATATGAACCAATTCATCAACCATATGTATGCCAGAGATGTAAGTAAGAAGGTCAGATACGGTTATCGTCAGAAACAGAAAGACAAGGGCGTTTGCAATATGCCTCCTATGGGATATTACAAGGACAAGGTCAAAGACGAAATCGTAATTATGGACGAGCCTGCCGAAATCGTAAGAGAAATCTATACGATGTACCTTGACGGATTCGGTTTCAAAGCCATTGCAGAAAAGCTTAACAAAGACGGCAAGAAATCACCGTCATACTATCAAAAGCTTTATAATAATAAAAATCAAGGTTACAACAAGCCGGCAATTACATTCAGGTATCTATGGGACCCGACAGCAGTGAAACGAGTGCTTACGAATGAATTCTACACAGGCACCCTCATATGCCATATCGAAGAAACTGATAAGGCGAAAAAGATACGAAGAAAAGTTCCAAAGGAAGAACAGTTCAGGCACGAAAACTATGCACCTGTGATTATTCCAAAGGAAGTGTGGGACAAGGTTCAAAATCTTATTGAAAGTAAGAAAGAAACCAATGTCCGTGCAAGCTCGGGAAATCCGTATCACAGGTACACAGGACTTCTAAAATGCGGTGACTGCGGATGCACTTTTGTGGCCAAAATCAGAAAATGGGGTGACAAGCCTGACAGAGTGGAATATGTCTGCAACGGCTATCATCGATACAAAGGCTACTGCACATCCCACAGAGTTCAGGAAAAGGACATGGATGCCCTTGTGTATAAAGAGTTGTCAAGGCTGAAATCAAAGGCACAGGACAACTGGCTCTCCATTGAAGATGAGGTCAAAAAGTGGTTATCGAATAAAGGAAATACCGACAAGAAAATAAGGGATTACCGAGCAATGATTGACAACCTTGAAATTGAGCAGGAGAATATCTTAATAGAAAGAATCAGAGATATGGAAAACCGTGCTACATATGACAGAATACTTGAAAAGAGGAAGGTCGAAATCGAAAACCTTAAAACCAAAATTCAAGACATACTGAATATGGAGGAAACGGTTAAAAAGCGTAAGAAAGAAATCAAAGAAAGCATTGATATACTTGACGGAATCATAGCAGAAGGTGCAATCAGCAATGTAAACCTACGGCTTCTCATTAAAGAAATCATAGTTCTCGATATGGAGAACAACGAGCTTGCCCTGGTGATAGTAATGAATGCACCATTCGGTGAGTACGGCGAGATATTTGATGACGATGGAAATGTAACCCTTGCACACAATGGGGATTACAAACCTATAAGTGTAGGATAAGGAAAAAGTGCTTACAGGAGAAACCCTGTAAGCACTTGGAAAATGGTGCGGATAACAGGACTTGAACCTGCATGAAATCGCTTTCACATGGACCTGAACCATGCGCGTCTGCCAATTCCGCCATATCCGCATATTAAATTATAACCTCGTAATTTTTACACGGGAGAGGTAACCCCGAGGAGGAGCAAAACCGCTTAATCCTCATATATGAAAACGGTTAGACCGAATTCAACTGATTTTCACCGATATGACGCGAGCAGAACCGTACGCGTCTGCCAATTCCGCCACACCTGCATATCTTTAATTTAAAACCTAAAGTATTATACCACAAGCTTTTTGATATGTCAAGGAAAAAACAGTTGACAAAGAAATAAAAGAATGCTATAATAACAGAAATTAATAAAAACCGTTGAGGCAGAAAAAAAGCAGAAAAAAACTTTCCAAGCGAGCGGATTACGGTGTGAGTTCCGCAAAGTTTCCTGCATAATATGGGCTGCCGTAGGGCGGCGTTAAATGCGCCGACGCAGGACTTGCGTTAAAGTCGGGAGTATGTTGGTACTCTGCTAAGGGCACGGCAAAGGCTGTGAAATCAAGGTGGCACCGCGGATTATTATTCGTCCTTGACAGTATTTCTGTCGAGGATTTTTTTATGCGGAGGAAGGCTATGTTCATCTTGAAAAAACGATGGCGAAAGTAAGACATCTATTAACTTAATATATATTAAAGGAGCATTTGTAAAATGATATTAAATAACGTTGATTTTGAAACATATTTTAACAACTATCCCGATAAGGATGGTTATTTCGGTCGCTACGGCGGTGTTTATATTGAAGATAAGTTAAAGGCTGCTATGGCTGAAATTACAGAGGCATATTTTTCTATCTGCCAGTCAAGAAAGTTTATTGCAGAGCTTCGCAGAATAAGAAAGGAATTTCAGGGCCGTCCCACTCCCATTTCTCACCTTGAAAGACTTTCCGATGCACTTGGCGGAAAAGTTCAGCTTTATGCAAAGAGAGAGGACTTAAACCACTCCGGTGCACACAAGCTTAATCACTGCATGGGTGAAGCTCTTCTTGCTAAATATATGGGCAAGAAAAAGGTAATTGCAGAAACAGGTGCAGGTCAGCACGGCGTTGCCCTTGCAACTGCGGCGGCATATTTCGGTCTTGAATGTGACATTTATATGGGCGCTGTTGACATAAAGAAGCAGGCCCCCAACGTTGCGAGAATGAAAATACTCGGTGCAAACGTAATTGAAGTAAAAGAAGGTCTTCAGACTCTTAAAGAAGCGGTTGACGCGGCGTTTGACGCATACAGCAAGGAATACAAGGACTCTATCTACTGCATCGGCTCCGTACTCGGCCCCCATCCCTTCCCCATGATGGTACGTGACTTCCAGAGCGTTGTCGGTATTGAGGCAAGAGAACAGTTTATTGAAATGACAGGACACCTTCCCAACTCCATCGTTGCCTGCGTGGGTGGCGGAAGTAATGCGGCAGGTTTATTTGCAGGATTCTTAAACGATCCCGTTGACATTTACGGAATTGAGCCT
>JAZRHF010000161.1:0-3157 GCA_045644565.1 Clostridia bacterium
ATTTTAATTGCAACATCTCGTTTTCATATTGTTTTATATGTCTGTACTCTCTGGGCATAAAAAATCCTCCTATGGTAGTTTCTTTAATTCTACCACAGGAGGTCTCTTTTTTCTATTGTCCGTTTTTACTGGACTTGTGCATTTACGTCGGAACTTTTTTTGCCTTAAATATAAGTGGCTGATGACATCATCAGCCACTTATTTATTTTAACCCTGCTTGCTTTCTGCAATTACCTTCTGTGCGATATTTTCGGGAGCCTGTTCATAGCCTTCAAATTCAAAGGTGAAATAACCTCTGCCCTGAGTCATGGAACGAAGGTCAGTTGCATAGCTTGTCATTTCGCTCATGGGAACGTCTGCTTCAACAACGCTCTTTCCCTTAGCTTCTGCGGCAGTTGAACCGATAACTCTGCCGCGACGCTTGTTGATATCACCGTAAACATCACCGATGTAGTCATCGGGAACTGTTACGAAAAGCTTTCCGACAGGCTCAAGTAAAACGGGGGAAGCACCTGCCATACCTTCCTTATATGCGATAGCTGCCGCCATCTTAAAGGACATTTCGGAAGAATCAACGGGGTGATATGAACCGTCAACAAGTGTTGCCTTTAAGTTAACAACGGGATAACCTGCCAAAGGTCCTTCTAAGATACATTCCTGAAGTCCCTTTTCAACTGCGGGGAAGAAGTTTTTCGGAACTGCACCGCCGAAGATTTTTTCTTCAAAGGTAAGGAATTCGGATTCACCGGGCTCAAACTCAATCCAAACGTCACCGAACTGACCGTGACCGCCTGACTGCTTCTTGTGTCTTCCCTGAACCTTAACCTTCTTTCTTATGGTTTCACGATAGGGAACCTTTGCGGGAGTGAGAGTAACCTCAACGCCGAACTTAGCCTTTAACTTACTTACTATAACGTCTAAATGCTGTTCGCCCATACCTGAGATGACAAGCTGATGAGTTTCAACTCTGTTTTCAACTGTAAAGGTGGGATCTTCTTCCATAAGTCTTCTGAGACCGGAATTAATCTTTTCTTCATCGCCCTTGCTCTTTGGAACAATAGCCATAGTGAGAACGGGCTTATCAAATGTGATGGCAGGGAAGATGATGGGATTCTGTGCCGAGCAAAGAGTGTCACCTGTTGTGGTGTATGCAAGCTTATTAAGTACACCTATGTCACCTGCAGAAAGCTCTGCCACTTCAACCTGCTTTTTACCAACCAAAGTATAAAGCTTACCGGGCTTTTCGTTGGCATCCTTTGTGGAGTTATAAAGGGGCATATCGGATTTTAATGTACCGGAGCAAACCTTTATAAGAGACATTTTGCCAACGAAGGGGTCGGCGATTGTCTTAAATACCTGAACTGATAAGGGGGCGTCTGATGAAACCTTGAACTCTATGTCGTTACCTGCTTTGTCAACACCCTTTACCACATCGTCTGCATCGGGAGCGGGGAAGTAGTTAACGAAAGCGTTGGATAAGAATCTTACACCCATGTTAAGTGCGGTGCTTCCTGAATATACGGGAACAATTTTGCCGTCCTTAACACCCTTTTTAAGTGCAACTCTCATTTCGTCCTCGGTAAATTCTTCACCTGCGAAATAGCGTTCCATAAGCTCGTCGCTGGTTTCTGCAACGGCTTCACATAAAAAGTCTCTGCAGCTTGCAACCTCATCTGCGATTGATGCGGGAATGGGAATTTCACCGTCGTCGCTTGTTGCGGTGTATGCATAAGCCTTCATTGTGATTATATTTACATAGCCCGTAAGCTTTCCGCCCTCTGTAATAGGCATACGGAAAGGAGCAACACAATGACCGAAGGATTCTTTAAGCTCCGTAAGAGTTTTTGTGTAATCCGCATGGTCGTCATCCATCTTATTTATAAATACGATAACGGGAAGATTTGCCTTTCTTGCTCTTTCGTAAGAAAGCTCTGTGCCTACGGATACGCCGCTCTTTGCACTTACAACGATTAATGCACCGTCAGCAGCCTTAATACCTTCTGCAACTTCGCCGGCAAAGTCAAAATATCCGGGTGTATCTATCAAATTTATCTTGTAATCCTTGTATGTATAAGGAGTGGTGATTGTATTGATACTGAATTTACGCTTGATTTCTTCAGGATCAAAGTCAAGAAGGGTACTTCCGTCAGAAATCTTTCCAAGCTTATCAGTTACGCCTGCTCCGAAAAGAAGAGCTTCCGCCAATGAAGTTTTTCCTGCATGTGAGTGAGATAATAATACAACGTTTCTTATTTTGTCTGTAGCTGTGCCCATAGATGTTAGCCTCCTTTATATAAATTGCTGATACGCATAAAAATAACGTATAAAATATATATTCTGCACAAAAAATAAAATTCCTTTTATTGTTTTGTCGGCAAAATACACAAAGTTTCGACGGATGAAATGTCAGATTTCACAGAATTATTTGATATGGAAAAAAATGCTTGACTTTAAAAAGCTTTTGTAATATAATAATAAGGCTGTAAAAGCAAAAATATAATCCTTGCGCTTGAATTTTTTTGAGCGCCAAAGACCGTGAGGAGGTGCAAAGAATGGCAGAAGTAATTAATAAGTACGAGACCATATTTGTCCTTGATGTAAACGTAGGAGACGAAAAGATCGAAGAGCTTACAAATAAGTTCCAGGAACTTATTCAGGCTAACGGCGAAGTTGAAAGCGTTGACGTTTGGGGCAAGAGAAGACTGGCTTATCCTATCGATTATAAGACAGAAGGCTATTATGTTCTTGTAAACTTTTCTTCCAAGCCCGAATTCCCCAAGGAACTCGAACGTATCTACGGAATTACTGAGGGCGTGCTTCGTACAATCGTAATTAAGAAAGAAGCATAAGAGGAGATAGTAATATGCTGAACAAAGTAGTATTAATGGGACGTTTTACGAAAGACCCCGAACTGAGGAGCACTCCTCAGAGCGTGTCTGTCTGCAGCTTCCGTCTCGCTGTTCCGAGAAATTACAAGACCAACGGCACTTATGAAAGCGATTTCATTGATTGCGTTGCTTGGAGAAACACAGCGGAATTTATTTCCAAGTTCTTCAAAAAAGGTAATCTTGTATGCGTTGAAGGCTCACTTCAGTCAAGAAGCTGGGAGCAGGACGGACAGAGAAGGTATACTCTCGAAGTTATGGTAGACAACACC
>JAZRHF010000162.1:0-2689 GCA_045644565.1 Clostridia bacterium
TTCGGTCTCGGTCTTACCCGTCTTGCAATGATGAAATACGGCGTTAAAGATATCCGTGACCTTAACAGCGGCTCCTTAAAGAGTCTTTCACAGTTCACGGACGATAAATAAGAAAGGAGAGAAATTAAATGTTTTTATCTATGAACTGGATTTCCGATTTTGTTGACCTTTCCGGGCTCGATAAAATGGAACTCATTGCCAAATTTTCTCTTTCCACAGCTGAAGTTGAAAACGACATTTTCCATAAGGGTTCAGACATTTCGGGCATCGTTTGCGCTGAAATCAAATCCGTTGAAAACCACCCCGAATCAAAGAAGCTTCACCTTTTAAAGGTTGATATCGGTGAAGAAGATCTTGTTGACGTTGTTTGCGGTGCTCCCAACGTAAGAGTTGGTCTTAAAACCGCTTTCGCAAAATTAGGTGCACAGGTTGGTGACATAACAATCGCTCCCAGAAAGCTTGCAGGATATACCTCCAACGGTATGTGCTGTTCTGAAAAAGAGCTTGGCTTAAGCGACAGCAACGACGGAATTATGGAAATCACCGACGATATTGCTTTAGGTACAGACCTTAAGACAGTTTACGACATTGAAGATATTATTTTCGAGGTTGATAATAAATCTCTTACCAACCGCCCCGACCTTTGGGGACACTACGGAATTGCCCGCGAATTTGCGGCAATTGCAAAGAGAGAATTAAAGCCTCTTCCCGTTGCTGACCTTACGGCATATGAAAATCTCAAAAAGGTTGATTTGAAAATTGAGGATCCCTTATGTCAGAGATATTCCTGCCTTCAGTTCGAGGGAATTTCAAAGAATATAAGCCCAGTAAATATGAGAATCCGTCTTTTCTACTGCGGAATGAGAGCTATAAACTTCCTTGCCGATTTGACAAACTATCTTATGCTTGAAATGGGTCAGCCCATGCACGCATTTGACTCCCGTAAGGTTGAAAAAATCCGTATCAAGAGATTTGATGCTCCCTTCAAATTCAAGACACTTGACGGAATCGAACGTGACATTGATGAAAATACACTTATGATTTGTAACGGCGACACTCCCGTGGCAATCGCAGGTATTATGGGCGGACTTGATTCGGAAATCGTTGAAGATACAAAAACTCTTACATTGGAATCTGCTACCTTTGATGCTTCTTCCATCCGTAAGTCAACTGTTCGTCTCGCTCACAGAACAGATGCTTCCCAGCGTTATGAAAAGTGCTTAGACCCTGAAATGACAGTTCAGGCTGTAGCAAGATTTGTAAAGCTTTTAACCGATATTGATTCAGAGGCAAAGGTTGTTTCCGCTCTTACAGATGAATATCCCTTCAAGTATGAAAAGATTAATCTTTCCTTTAACAAGGCATTTGTTGACAAGTATACAGGAATTGACATTCCCAACGGAACAATCGTTGAAACCTTAACCGCACTCGGCTTTGGAGTAAACGAAGAAAAGGGCGACTATTCTGTTTCCGTTCCTTCCTGGAGAGCAACAAAGGACGTTACAATGAAGGCTGACATCATTGAAGAAATCACCCGTATCTACGGCTATGACAACTTCGATATCAACACCGCCGCAGTTCCCTTATATCCTGTCAGAGCTGCAGTTGAAAAGAGCGACGAAGACAGAATTAAAGATATTCTTGTTAAGCGCTACTCAATGCACGAGCTTCACTCATACATCTGGGCATACTTTGACGAATATAAGGATTTGGGAATTGAAATTGAAAAGAACGTTGAGCTTGTAAATGCAACAAACCCCAACATAAAGACAATCCGTTCTTCCATCGTTCCCACACAGCTTTGCCAGGTTAAGTCAAACGTAGGTTTCGAACCTGACTTTGCCGTATTTGAAATCGGACGAGTACTTGAAGGCTTCAAAGCAGACGGACTTTGCGACGAGCACAAGAAGCTTTGCATCACCTTATATTCCAAGACAAAAGAGCTTGAAACACTTTACTTTGACCTTATCAATGTTCTTTCCGTTATTGCTGATGACTTAAAGCACGAAGCACTCACATTCTCAAAGAAGGAAGCAACTCATTCTTATCAGCACGTTAAGAACTTAAACGCAATTTCTCTTTCCGGTAAGGAAATCGGTGAAATCGGCATAGTAAATTCTGCCATAGCAAAGAAAATTGACAAAAAGGCAAGCATTGTTTATGCAGAAATTGATATGTCCGCATTTGCTTCTGTTGAAAACGCAAGCATCAAATACAGAGAAAACTCCAAGTTCCCCGAAATTGAAATTGACCTTTCATTCATTACAGAAACCTACGCTCCCATCGCAAAGGCAATTAAAAATGCAAATTGCGAGCTTATAAAGGACGTAAGCGTTGTTGATACCTATACCGATGAAAGCGGTAAATCCATCACCGTAAGACTTATCTTCTCCCACGGCGAAAGAACTCTTACAAAAGAAGAAGTTATTGACATCGTTAAGGGTATCGTAGCAGAACTTGGTGCAGAAGGCATCAACCTTAAAAACGATTTCGTGGTTTGATTTCTAAATAAAAAGATAGAAAAAATATCCACCCGCATAGCGGGTGGATATTCATTTTCGGGTATAACCCTAATATTACCGGCTACGCACAAGTGCGTTTTTTTATTGACCTGCCAGCCATGCATCTGTTATTTGCTACCCATAAATGGGTTATCTTTTCGCAGGCTTCCCCTTGAGGGGAAGCTGTC
>JAZRHF010000163.1:0-21080 GCA_045644565.1 Clostridia bacterium
AGGGGAAAGAGCTTTTTCCTTGACAGGAAAAACTATGTGTGGTAAAATTTAAAAGTATTTTATCGTGCGGGAAGGTGAGTTTGTGAGGGCTTTAAGAAACAAAACAATAGACATAGATGAAGCCGAAGAGAAGGCTCTTTTAAATGAGTGCATCAAGGTAAAAAAAGCCGTTACAAAGGAAGAAATACTCGACAAAACCATCCTGGGAGACAGCTTTGAAGTTATGAAAAAAATGCCACACGGCTTTGCGGATTTGATAATTGCGGATCCGCCCTATAACCTTTTTAAGGATTTTGGCGGAAATAAGTTTAAGAAAAGCAGTCATGAGGATTATGAAAAATACACGGAAATGTGGATAGAGGCCATTTATCCTCTGCTTTCCGAAAACGGCTCTCTTTATGTTTGCTGTGACTGGGAATCCGGCATGGTTATCGGTAATGTATTGAGGAAATATTTTAACGTCAGGAACCGCATAACCTGGCAGAGGGAAAAGGGAAGAGGAGCTCTTTCCAACTGGAAAAACGGCATGGAGGACATATGGTTCGCTACAAAAGGTCGTGACTATGTGTTCAATGTTGAGGATGTAAAGCAAAGGCGTCGGGTTATTGCTCCCTATAAAGTGGACGGAAAGCCGAAAGACTGGGAGGAAACAGAGGACGGGAACTTCAGAAATACTTATCCGTCCAACTTCTGGGACGATATTTCGGTTCCTTATTGGTCAATGCCTGAAAATACACCCCATCCTACACAAAAACCCGAGAAGCTTCTTGCAAAGCTTATACTTGCAAGCTCCAACGTGGGGGACACGGTTTTCGATCCTTTCCTTGGATCCGGCTCCACGAGTGTTACGGCAAAAAAACTTAATCGACATTATGTGGGAATAGAG
Organism: Clostridia bacterium; assembly: GCA_045644565.1. Taxonomy (GTDB): domain Bacteria; phylum Bacillota; class Clostridia; order CAKSNL01; family HGM11501; genus HGM11501. The sequence goes on from JAZRHF010000163.1 coordinate 887, forward strand.
CAAAACGAAAAATACTGTGCAATAACACAGAAAAGACTTGCAATGGCAGAGGAGGATTCTTCTATTCAGGGCTATACCGACGGGGTTTTCTGGGAGAGAAATACAGGTCTTATCCAAAAGAAATATAAATAATCAAAAAAGATAAAAAATGAGGCTATAGCAAAAAACGGATTTTATACACCGAACTTAATTTGAGGACGGTATATTTATTCGTTTTGCTATAGCCTTTTTCGTTGGATGTTTAGCTCTCCGATTTGTCTTCAGGGGAATTTATGTGACCGGCTCTCCATTTTCCGGTTTTTATCTTTATATAGCCTGATGCCGCAACTCCGAGGGCACTTACAGTGTCCAGAATGATATCTGTCATGGTGTCGATAAGTCCTGCATCGAATCGCCAGTTTTCCGAAAGAATAGCAGTTACGCCTTCGGGAGGACGGAATTTCTGCATATTCATGGAGAAAAGCCTGTCTGCCGCAAATTCAATTATTTCCCACACCGCACCGGAAGCTACGGCAAAGAAAAAGGCGAATGCGGAAATGAAAAGAGGACTTAAATGAACCTCAAGCTTATCTGATTCGTTCATGGCATAAACCAGTATAAAACCGATAAGCCCTAAAATGATTCCTGAAAGTGAGTGGAGCATATTGTCCCACCACGGAATTTTTTCGTAGAAACTGTTTATTTCACCCAAGAGCTCCGCGGCGAAAATAAAAAGGACAATGGCGATTTTTATTCCGCTGGTAAAGCGGATACGCTTTTTGGAAATGTTTTCAACGGCTTCGGGAATAAAGGTAAGGGTAAGACCCAAAAGGGCAGTGAAAGCATTTATAATGCTCGAATAATCATCTGTATAAACTGCAAAAAATATGGTTTCTGCAAAAGCTAAAAGGAAAAGTATTCGTACAACAAAGTTTATCTTGCTGTCAAGAGTTTTTCCCTTCTTCATTTTAATCACCTGTTCCAGTATTTATTTTCCAGTCTTCTGTAAGATATGGCTTCGCTTAAATGAGTTATATTTATGTCCTTGGAGCCTTCTAAGTCCGCAATGGTTCGTGTAACAGTCATAAGAGAATTATACCCTCTCATGCTCAGCCCTAAAACCTTGAATGCATTTTCCAAAAGATTTTTACAATCTTCAGAAAGTGGGCAATAGCGCATAAAATCGTCCTCGGTCTTCATATCGGAATTAAGAAAGGTTTCGCTCTGGAATCGTTCCTTCTGTATAAGTCTTGCACGAGCAACTCTTTTTTTGATGTCTGCACTTTTCTCGCCTTTCGCTTCGCTTAATGTATCAAAGGTGAGGCTTGACGCTTCCACCTGAATGTCGATACGGTCAAGAAGAGGGCCGCTTAATTTGGCAAGATATTTATTAATTGCATTCTGTGAGCAGGTGCATCTTCTTCTCTTGTCGCCGTGATAACCGCAGGGACATGGATTTGCCGCAAGGACAAGCATCATTTTGCAAGGGTATGTATTCTTGGAATTTGCACGGGCGATTGTAAGCTTTCCGTCTTCCAATGGCTGTCGCATACCTTCAAGAGCTTTGGGAGCAAATTCTAAAAATTCATCAAGAAATAAAACTCCGTTGTGGGCAAGAGAAACTTCTCCGGGCTTTGAATCTGCACCTCCGCCAATAAGTCCCGGCACCGAAATATTATGGTGAGGAGAACGGAAGGGGCGTGTTGCTATAATGGGGGAATCCTCCTTGAGAAGCCCTGATGCACTGTAAATTCTGGTAGTTTCAATTGCTTCCGTAACCGTCATATCCGGAAGGATGGTGGGAAGCCTTTTGGCAAGCATGGATTTACCTGAACCGGGAGATCCCATTATGATTACATTGTGTCCGCCTGCGGCGGCAATTTCCATAGCACGCTTTAGGAGAGGTTGTCCTTTAACATCTGCAAAGTCAACATCATAAACGGCGTTGTTTTTAATAAGTGTTGTAGTGTCTGATATGGTGGCGTCTATCTTTTTTTCGCCTGTCAAAAATTCAACTACTTCAAAAAGAGTTTCGGCACCGAAAACATTGATGTCATCCGCAAGGGAGGCTTCTATTGCGTTTTCCTTCGGTACAATTATGTTTTTGATTCCGTTTTCCCTGCATCCTATGGCGAGGGAGAGCATACCGTTTGTATGCTTCAATTCACCAGCCAGAGAAAGCTCGCCGAAAAGAGCATATTCTGAAAGAGCCGATTCCGGGATTTTCTTGTCGGCAGCTAAAAGAGCCACGGCGATGGCAAGGTCAAAGCCACTGCCCTCTTTTTTAATGTCGGCGGGAGCTAAATTTACCACGATTTTTTGCGGAGGCAACGTAAATCCGCTGTTACGGAGTGCGGCACGGACACGTTCTTTTGCCTCTTTAACGGCGGTGTCGGGAAGTCCTACAATATCAAAGGAGGGAAGTCCGGAAGAAAGATCTGCCTCAATGGTGACGGTAAAGGCGTCAATACCCACCAGAGCCGCACTTTTTGATTTAGAAATCATTGTTTTTCCTCCGTGACATTCTTTTTATAAATTGTGTAAAGGCCTGTGAGAAGCAAATTGGGATTGTAGGTTATATTGGATTTGCAATGAGGAACAACATATCTTGCGTGACCGCCTGTTGCGATTACCTTTGCTTCCTTTCCGAGCTCCGCCAAAAAGCGTTCAACCATTCCGTCAACCATGGAAGCCGCGCCTAAAATTACGCCGGAACGCATACAGTCAGGCGTGTTTGTGCCTATGGCGTGGTGGGGTGCTTCAAAGCTTATTTCCTGCAGGAGAGCCGCTTTTTTGGTAAGAGCGTTAAGAGATGTGGTAATGCCGGGCATAATTGCACATCCAATAAAGGTGTTGCTTTCGTCGCTCACTGAAATTGTGGTTGCAGTACCCATGTCGATTACGATTACAGGCCCTCCGTAAATGGATAAAGCGGCTACGTTGTTTGCTACAATATCGCTTCCCAACTGGGAGGGGTTGTCCGTCTTTATATTAAGACCGGTTTTAATGCCGGGGCCCAGTATTATAGGGGTTTTGCCGATTAATTTTTCTGCGGCACGGGATAAAACTGCGGAGAGGGGAGGCACAACGCTGGAAATTATTGCTCCTTCAAAGTCGTTTTTGTCAATGCCGTAAAGTTGGAGTATTCCCAGGATATAGGTTGCATATTCGTCCTCAAGGCGATTGTGGTTTGTTTCAAGCCTGGAGATAAAAGTGATATCCCCGTTTTTTATAGCACCTATAACGATGTTTGAGTTTCCGATATCTATTGCAAGTATCATAATTGAACACTCCTTTTTGGTATATATCCTTAGTATATCACATTGCGTGGAATTTTTAAAGAATTTTTTTAAGAAACGAAAAAACACACCTTGCGGTGTGTTTTTTCTGTTATGGTGACCTTACGGGGAGTCGAACCCCGGTTTGAGCCGTGAGAGGGCTCCGTCCTAGGCCACTAGACGATAAGGCCATTACCTTTATATTATACACAAAAAAAATCATTTGTCAAGAGGATTATTGATGTTTTTAGACTTTTGCAGGTATTTAATTATGCAAAAATAAAGTGTATTTACAAAAGCCTGTAACTATGCTATAATTTATGCTGAATTAATCCTACGGAGGGATAACGATGTCAAAGGAAAACGTTCATGCAAATCACAGGGAACGGGTAAAGAAAAAGTTTGCGGATTTCGGATTTGATTCGTGGTATGAGCATGAAGTATTGGAAATGATGCTTTTTTATGTGATTCCGAGATGTGATACAAATCCGATAGCTCACGCTTTGTTAAAAGAATTCGGAACGCTTTCGGGGGTTCTTGATGCAGATGTTGAAAATCTTAAAAAGGTTTCCGGTGTAGGGGAAAATGCCGCAATCTACATAAGCGCACTGGGCAAGCTCCAGAGCGTATATAACCGATCAAAATGGAATGATGCAAAGTCTGTATTCGGTAACTCCACTTCTGCAGGGCTTTACTGTGCGGACTTTATCGGAAACGAGACGGAGGAGGTTTTGGCTCTTGTCTGTCTGGATACTCAGAAGTGCGTGAAGAAAAGAACTATTTTATCCCGCGGTGTAATCGACAAGGTACATATTGATATCAGAAAAATCGTGGAGAATGTAGTGAGTGTTAATGCGAAGCACATAGTTTTGTGTCACAATCATCCTTCCGGAGTTTTGAAGCCATCTTATGAGGACATAGAGATGACTAAAAACATATTACAAGCGTTAAAACCTCTTGAAATTGAATTGATCGACCACATAATTGTAAGCGGAAAGGGCTTCACAAGCATGGCGGAGCGTGGATTTTTAGAAAATTGATGTATTTTGAACCTTCGTGTTGCATACTATGCAACATGGAGGTTTTTTTATGAAGGGAATAAAAAGGATTTTAAGTTTAACTGTTATTTTCTGCATTATGTTTTCCGGAAGCTCCATAAAGGCGATGGAAGTCCCGGGGATAACTGCAAAAGCGGCGATTTTAATGGAAAGTTCCACGGGGAAAACTATTTTTGAATATAATGCAGACGAAGCAATGCCCCCTGCCAGCATAACGAAAATCATGACACTTTTAATTATCATGGAGGAGCTGTCTTCCGGCAAAATTACATATAACGACGTTGTGACTGCATCGGAAAGGGCGAAATCCATGGGAGGCTCCACCATATTTTTAGATACCGGAGAACAAATGAGTGTTTATGATCTGATTAAAGGAATAGCGGTGGCAAGCGGAAATGACGCTTCGGTGGCGATGGCGGAATATATTGCGGGTTCTGTTGAAGCCTTTGTGGAAAGAATGAACAAAAGAGCAAATGAACTGGGAATGACAAATACAGTTTTCAAGAACACCAACGGACTTCCTGCAGAGGGGCATAAAATGAGTGCAAGAGACATTGCGATTGTTTCAAATGAGCTTCTTAAACATAAGGAAATATTTAATTTTACTACTATCTGGACGGATTCTCTCAGAAACGGTGAATTTCAGCTTGCGAACACCAATAAGCTTATAAGATTTTATAACGGAGCAAACGGTCTTAAAACCGGTTCTACCGACGAGGCAGGGTGCTGTATAAGTGCAACGGCGGAGCGTGACGGAATGCAGCTGATAGCTGTTGTTCTGGGCTCTCCCACTTCAAATGACCGCTTTTCCGATGCAAAAGCCCTTCTTGATTATGGATTTTCCCAATATACTGTTTGGTATGGTCCGACAGGTGGCGAACCTATGGGGAAGATAGGGGTCAGGAAAGGAAACGCAGATATTGTGGGGATGGCACCCGATAAAGGTATGTATGCCCTTATAAAAAAGGGAACTGAAGGAAATGAGGAAATCGTGACAGAAACGGAAGATAGTGTTATGGCGCCCGTGAAAAAGGGGCAGGTCATAGGGAAGGTCAAGTGTATATCGGGAGGAGAGGTAATTTCCGAGGCAAACCTGATTGCGACAGAGGATGTGGGGAAGATTGGTTTTTTCGCTCTGCATAAGAAGATGCTGGGACTTCTTTTAAGGATAGGATGAAAATCCTATCCTTTTATATTTATAGTTATCTATATGAAAGAGGGGGACGAAAATATAATAATATTTTATATTAATTATTGAATTTTCAGCGGAAATGTGGTAAAATATAAGAAAGAGGAATTCGCAGCGGTATCTGCGCAATGCGGAGGCTTTGTCGCGGAGGAGAAGATTTGTTGATTTGCGGGACGGCGTTTCCTTGATTAATCACAAAAGTATAAATATATAAATTTTTACATATATATAAGTATCTATATGAAATAAACTGTAAAGGGGCATGGTTATGGCAGTGTTGGAGGGCTTAAAGCCGGAAGCACTCTTTTCCTACTTTGAGGAGATAAGTGCAATACCGAGAGGTTCGGGAGTAAGAAGCGGAATAAGAGATTATTTGATTTCTTTTGCAAAAAGTAAAGATCTTCGCTATTATACGGATGAAGCAGATAATGTTATAATTTATAAAGAGGCATCAGAAGGTTTTGAAAAGTCGGAACCTGTCATTCTTCAGAGCCACACTGACATTGTATGGCAGAAAACTGAAGACTCGGACATGGATTTTGAAAAAGAAGGAATAAGACTTTATATTGATGGGGATTTTATAAAAGCAAGGGGGACAACCTTAGGGGCTGACAATGGTCTTGGTGTGGCGGCAGCTCTTTCTGTCCTTGCCGATGATACTTTGAAGCACCCTCCCATAGAAGCAGTTTTCACCTCCGACGAAGAGATCGGAATGATCGGAGCCGGAAAGCTCGATATGACAAAGCTGGAGGGCAAAAAACTTATCAATATGGATGCGGAAGAGCCTGATGTTTTAACGGTATCCTGTGCCGGAGGAAGCGACTTTGTCATTTATGCTCCCATAAAAAGAAAAATGGCAAAGGGAATCCTTGTTCAAATTAAAACAGGCGGTCTTTTGGGAGGTCACTCCGGTATCCGTATCGGGGAAGGCAGAGTTAATGCCGACATTCTCCTCGGAAGAATTTTGAATCATTTATCCATGAAAACATCTTTTGAAATTGTGGATTTGGCAGGCGGAACCAAGGCCAACGCCATTCCTCTTTTGAGCAGCTCATATTTGCTTGTTGAAAATATTAAAGAGTTTGAAGCGGAGTTTAATAGCTATATTGATATAATAAAGGAAGAAATTTCTGCAAGAGAGCCTTCTTTCGAAGCGTCTCTGGAGATAAAGGGCGATACCTCCGTCGATGTAATTGAGAGGGAGTGCGCCGAAAAGATAATTTGTGCTCTTGCATTTTTCCCAAACGGCGTTATGGAAATGAGTAAGGAGATTGAAAATCTTGTTGAAACATCTTTGAATCTCGGTATTCTCGAAACGGAAAAGGATCGTGTAAAAATGCACTTTGCACTCAGAAGTAACAAGGAAAGCGCACTTTTTGCCCTTGAGGAAAAAATGCTTGCATTAACAAAGGTTTTAGGATTTAAGGCGGAAACCTTCGGACATTACCCGCCATGGGAATTTAACAAAAATTCTTCGCTTCAGGAAATTTATAAAAAAGTATTTAAGGAAAAAACAGGAAAAGAGCCTTCGGTTGAAGCAATTCACGCAGGACTTGAGTGCGGAGTTTTTTCATCTGCAATAGAAGGCTTCGACGCTATAGCCATAGGAGCTTATATGACGGATGTGCACACGGTTTCCGAAAGGCTTTCTATATCATCCACCGAAATTTTTTACGATATTTTGGTTAAAGTCCTTGAAGATTGCAGATAAATATATAAAAAGGAAGAAAAGCCTTGCTTTTTTTCCTTTTTTATGTTACAATCTTTCGGTATGCAATTTTTACGAAAGGATGATTTCATGGAAAACAATAAACAGTTTACACCTTATATTCCTGCAAATAAGGTGACCCCCGAAATTACGGTTACTTCCATTATAATGGGTATAATTTTAGCAGTAGTTTTCGGTGCGGCAAACGCATATCTCGGATTAAGAGTTGGTATGACCGTTTCCGCTTCTATTCCTGCGGCAGTTATTGCCATGGGTGTTATAAGAGTTTTGCTTCGCAAAAACTCAATTCTTGAAAGCAATATAGTTCAGACAATCGGTTCTGCCGGCGAGTCTTTGGCGGCAGGTGCAATTTTCACCCTTCCCGCACTCTTTTTGTGGGCGGCAGAAGGTAAGGGAGATAAGCCCGGAATTGTTGAAATTACATTAATCGCTTTGATTGGCGGTCTTCTCGGAGTATTTTTTATGGTACCTCTCCGTAATGCCCTGATAGTTAAGGAGCACGGCATACTTCCTTATCCTGAGGGTGCGGCTTGTGCAGAGGTATTGCTCGCAGGAGAAAAGGGCGGTGCCAATGCTTCTACCGTATTTGCAGGTATGGGATTTGCGGCACTTTTCAAATTTATTATTGACGGTATTAAGGTAGTATCCTCTGAGGTTAACTTCAGGGTAAAGGGCTTCGCAGGTGAAATCGGAACTCAGGTTTATCCCGCTGTAATGAGCGTTGGTTATATCTGCGGTCCCAGAATTTCTTCCTATATGTTTGCCGGCGGTGTTCTTTCCTGGATGGTAATAATCCCCTTAATCGTTATGTTTGGTGCGGATATGATTTTATATCCCGGAACAGCGCCTATCAGCGAAATGTATGCGGCAGGTGGAGCAAGTGCTATCTGGTCTTCTTACATCCGCTACATCGGTGCAGGTGCTTTAGCTGCCGGTGGTATCATAAGCTTAATCAAATCTCTTCCTCTTATTGTTAAAACCTTCAGCGGTGCATTAAAGAGCATGAAGGGCGCAGGTGCATCAACAGGGGAAAGAACAGATAAAGACATAAACATGGTAGTGGTAATTGCGGCAATTATCGTTCTTACCTTACTTGTATGGATTGTTCCTGCAATCCCTGTAAGCCTTATCGGTGCCATAATCGTGGTTATCTTCGGCTTCTTCTTTGCAACGGTTTCTTCCCGTATGGTAGGTCTTGTAGGAAGCAGTAATAACCCTGTTTCCGGTATGGCAATTGCAACTCTTTTGATTGCAACATTGGTACTTAAGATGACCGGAATGACAGGTGTTGCCGGAATGACAAGCGCCATTGCTATCGGTTCAATTATCTGTATCGTATCTGCAATAGCAGGAGATACAAGCCAGGACTTAAAGACAGGATTCCTCCTTGGCTCAACTCCCAGAAAACAGCAGATTGGTGAAGTTATAGGTGTTGTGGCGTCTGCTCTTGCAATCGGCGGAACACTTTATCTTCTTGACAAGGCTTGGGGCTTTGGCTCTTCTGAGCTTGCTGCACCTCAGGCGACTCTTATGAAGTTAATCGTTGAAGGTGTTATGGAGGGAAATCTTCCCTGGGCTCTTGTTGCCGTTGGTGTAGTTATTGCCGTTGTTATTGAGGTAATCGGAATCCCCGTGCTTCCCTTTGCAATCGGTATCTATCTTCCTGTTCAGCTTAATGCCTGCATCATGGTTGGCGGTATTGTAAGACTTATAATTGAAAAGATGAAAACCACCGATGCGGAAAAGGAAAGAAGAGTAAGCAACGGTATTCTCTTCTGCTCCGGTATGATTGCAGGAGAAGGTCTGGTTGGTATTGTACTTGCAATATTGGCTGTATTTGGTATTGATAAAATGATTGACTTGTCAGCAAAGTTTGCAGACACCTCTTACTTTAACGGTATCGGCAATGACATTGGCGGAATCATACTCTTCGGCTTGGTGATTCTTACTGTTGCAGTATTCTCCTTTAAGAAGAAAAAGTCATGAAAAAGGTAAAAGAAGAAAACTTCCTTTTAAGAACGCCTTTAAGGAAAGAAGGTCTCGCCTTTGAAGTGGACGAAGAGGGCAAGGTTACTCTTTTGATAGAAAACAAAGGTTTTTACAACCGAATTTTTCAGAAGCTTTTTAAAAAGCCCAAAATCACCTATATTCATCTTGATGAAATGGGCAGCTTTATTTGGCCGCTTTTTGCAGAGGATAAAAATATAGTTGAATTGGGTAAAGAAGTTTCGGAAAGATTCGGAGACGAGGCAGAGCCTTTATATGAAAGGCTTTCAGAATATATAAAGCGTCTTGAAAGTTACGGCTTTATAAGTTACAAATAAAAAAATAAACAGCTCTGGAACAGAGCTGTTTATTTTTTTATTTCGTGTGTTTTTCAAGGTGTTCCTTTATCTTTTCAAAGCTTTCGTCGCTTATGTGATGCTCAATCTTACAGCTGTCGTCATAGGCAACTTCTTCCGAAACGCCGATTAAAATTAAGGCTTTGGCAATAATTTTATGGCGGTCATACATTCGTTCCGCAACGGAAAGACCTTTTTCGGTGAGAGAAATGCCCCCGTCCTTGTCGATTACGATAAATCCGTCCTCACGAAGCTTTTTCATGGCAACGGAAACACTGGGCTTGGTAACAGAAAGCTCCGTCGCAACGTCGATGCTTCTGACGTTTCCCTGCTTCTTTTTGAGCATATATATGGTTTCAAGATAATTTTCGCCTGATTCTTTAATAATCATATTTCATCCCTCAAATGAATTTTCTGATTTCAGTATATCATATCAAGCGGTAAATGTCAAAGTCCATTTTGTAAAATTTCCTAAAACGGGAATAATCTTTGCTTTCCCATTGTATAATTTTATAAAAAAATAAAAAAATGGCAAAAATTCCTTGACAAATGGGATTTTGAGTGCTATTCTATATGCGGTTAGACAAAACTAACCGTTTGGCGATGGGAGTGAAACCGCATGAATTTATTAAACGCAGAAGAGGGAAGAGAATACATAATAAAGGAAATAGAAACAGACGATGAAGAAATGGACGAATTTTTGTTTTCTCTTGGCTGCTACAAAGGGGAGACCATAACGGTTATATCTCGCTTAAAGGGCGGTTTGGTTGTTTCCATTAAAGACGGAAGATATACGATAGATAACGGTCTGGCAGAGGCAATTTTAATCTGATTGCTGTCTGAAAGCCGTTTTATTACGGAAGGGAGTTAGTTATAACTAACACGACGTTTGGAAGGAGTTTTTTTATGCGAATAGCATTGGCGGGTAATCCGAATTCGGGAAAAACCACCATGTATAACGGCCTTACGGGCAAAAATGAAAGAGTGGGTAACTGGGCGGGTGTAACCGTTGATAAGATAGAAAGCCCTGCGAAGAAGAGCCTGTATGACGGAAAAGAAGAACTTGTTATAGTAGACCTTCCGGGAGCATATTCCATGTCTCCCTTTACATCGGAGGAGTCTATTACCAGTGACTATGTTAAAAACGAAAAGCCCGATGCGATTATAAACATTGTGGATGCCACAAATTTAAGCAGAAGCCTGTTTTTCACCACTCAGCTTTTGGAGCTTGGTGTTCCCTTGGTTGTGGCTCTTAACAAAAGCGATATAACAAAGAAAAAGAAAACCGAGATAAACGTAGAGCTTTTGAAAGAAAGCCTCGGCTGTCCCGTGGTTGAAACCATTTCCTCCTCGGAAGTAGGACTTAAAAACGTAATTGATGCCGTTCTTTCCGTAATCGGAAAGGAGCAGGAGGCACCTTTTAAGGGCAGTATGGCTGAAATTACCGATAAAAGCATGGCTAAGGAAGCTGATAAAAAGCGTTTTGAGTTTGTAAAAAAGGTTGTTTCGGCATCTGAGAAGAGAACGGTATTTACCAAGGATAAAAATTTTCAGGATAAGATAGATTCCCTCCTTACAAACAGATGGCTGGGGCTTCCCGTTTTTGCCCTTGTTATGTGGTTTGTGTTCTTTGTATCTCAGGCGTGGCTTGGTCCTCTTTTATCCGATCTTCTTGTGGGATGGATTGAAGCTTTCGGAACGCTTGTTGACGGATGGATGGAGAGTGTTTCCTCCGAATTTATAAAAACACTGGTATCAAGTGCCATTGTGGATGGTGTCGGTGCGGTTGTAAGCTTCCTTCCTCTCGTTATGGTTATGTATTTCATGATAGCCCTTTTAGAGGACTGCGGATATATGGCACGTGCAACAATAGTACTTGACCCCATATTCAAAAAGGTGGGGCTTTCCGGTAAATCGGTAATTCCCTTTGTTATCGGAACAGGCTGTGCAATTCCCGGCGTTATGGCTTGCCGTACCATTAAAAATGAGCGTGAGAGAAGAGCGACGGCTATGATTGCTCCCTTCATGCCCTGCGGTGCAAAGCTTCCCGTAATTTCTCTTTTTGTAGGAGCATTTTTCCCTAAATCTCCCTGGATAGGAACGGCAATGTATTTTGCGGGCATAATAATAATTTTACTTTGTGCCCTTTTGATAAATAAGATAACTGCATGTAAGAAAAAGAAGTCCTTCTTTATTATGGAGCTTCCCGAGTACAAAATCCCCAGCCTTAAAAGGGCGGCACTTTCCATGGTTCAGCGCGGATGGTCCTATATCGTAAAGGCAGGAACAATCATTTTGGTTTGTAATGTGCTTATAACAGTTTTAAGCACCCTTACACCTTCCTTTAAGCTTGCGGCAGAAGATGGAGCGGATTCTATTCTTGCGCTTATCTGCGGACCCATTGACTTTATAATCATTCCCGTAATCGGCTTTGCTTCATGGAAGCTGGTAGCATCTGCCATAGCAGGCTTTATAGCAAAGGAAAACGTGGTAGGAACGGTTGCAACGCTCTTTAGCCTGTCCGCGGTAATAAGCGGAGAATTTGAGCTTGTGGGTGAAGGAAGTGCCGTTGCAGAAGCGACAGGACTGGTTCCCGTAGCTGCCCTTGCCTACATGATGTTTAACCTCTTCTCACCTCCCTGCTTTGCGGCAATCGGTGCAATGAATGCGGAAATGAAGAGCAAAAAGTGGCTCATCTGTGGAATATTGCTTCAGCTTTCCGTAGGCTTTACGGTTGGATTTATCACATTCCAGGCAGGCTCTTTAATTACAACCGGTGCTTTAGGTTATGGTTTTGTTCCCGGAATTATAGTGGTGGGTGTAATTGCCGCAGTACTTACATATCTTTGCATCAGAGCTGACAGACTTTTAAAATCTGAGGTGAAGTAATCCATGGGCGATATAATAGCGGGATCAGTAGTTTTGTTAATAGTAGGCGGAGCAATTCTTTATATTATCCGTGCGAAAAAGAGGGGAGAAAAGTGCATTGGATGCCCCCATTCTTCCTCCTGCGGAGAGAAAAACTGCTCCTGTAATAAGTAAAATAAAGCGTGAGACATTGTCTCACGCTACGTTTTTTATCAAGTAATATTCAAGGGAATCAAGGAGAGCTTTCTTTGAAGCCATGATAATGTCCTTTGAAACTCCTATAGTAGTCCATGAATCAATTCCGTCGGAGGATTCAATCATAACACGTACGATAGCCTCGGTTGCAGAACCCGAATCAATAACTCTTACCTTATAGTCTGTCAGCTTAACCTTTTTGATTTCGGGATAAAACTTTTCAAGAGCACGGCGGATTGCTGTGTCCATGGCATTGACAGGACCGGAATTTGAGTCGCTTGCGGCGATTTCCTCGTCCTCATCGGCAAATACCTTTATGTAAGCGGAGGAATAGCCTTCTGTGTCACGCTCTGCATTCTGCTCAATTAAAAGCCTTAAACGGTCAATTTCAAAGAATGGCTTTTTATAAAGACCCAAAACCTTTCTTATCTCAAGCTCGAAGGAAGCAAGAGCCCCTTCAAACTGATAGCCTTCGTATTCAAGCTCCTTAAGTCGGTCAATAACTTTGCTGATTTCGGGTGAATCTTTATCTATATCCGGGATAATCTTTTTCAACAGGGCATAGGCGGCACTTTTTCCCGCAACCTCGCTTATTAAAAAGCTTCTGTCGTTTCCTACGATTTCAGGATCAATATGCTCAAAGGAGGCGGGATTTTTCATAACTCCGTCTATGTGAGTGCCCGCTTTGTGGGAAAATGCATTTCTGCCCACATAGGGCAAATCCCTCATGCTTAAATTGGAAATGTCCGCTATGGCACGACAGGTGTATGTAAGGCTTGAAATGTCAGAAACTATGTGAAAGCCCTTTTTAAGTTGAAGATTTGCAATAACTGAGGAAAGATTTGCGTTTCCGCAACGCTCACCCGTTCCTATCATTGTGCCCTGAACATGAACTGCACCGCCGAAAACGGCAAAAATGCTGTTGGAAATAGCCATTCCGGAATCGTTGTGGGCATGAATTCCTATTTTAGAAGGGATTTCGCCTACCACCTTTTTGGTTATTTCCATAATCTCGTCAGGGAAGCATCCGCCATTGGTATCGCAGAGGCAAACGGTGTCGGCACCTGCTTCTGCTGCAGCTTTTAAGGATGCCATGGCATATTCGGGATTGGTTTTGTAGCCGTCAAAGAAATGCTCCGCATCGAAAATGACTTCCTTGCCTGCATCCTTCAAAAACCTGACAGAATCGGAAATCATTGAAAGATTTTCTTCCGTGTCGGTTTTTAAAACTTCGGTAACGTGTAAATCCCAGGATTTTCCGAAAATAACACAAACCTCGGTACCTGCATCCCTAAGGGCGGTTAAAGCCTTATCCTCAAGACAGGAAATGCCCATATGCCTTGTGGCACCAAAGCAGGCAATTTTGGAATTTTTAAGGTTAAGCTTCTCAATTTCCCTGAAAAGCTCTTCGTCTTTTAAGGAATAGGCGGGGTTTCCCACTTCAATGTAAGGAACACCGAAATCGTCTAAAAGCTTTATTATTTTAAGCTTGTCGCTGACGGTGTAAGAAACCTTAACTCCCTGACAACCGTCGCGGAGGGTGGTATCAAGAACGGATAATTTCATGAAATCAGTCCTTTCAGAACAGTTTTTTACTGTCCAACAGTATGGTAACGGGGCCGTCATTAAGAAGGGATATTTTCATGTCTGCTCCGAAAATACCGCTTTCAACCTTAAGCCCTGATTCCTTTAATTTTGCTTTGTATTTTTCAAAATATTCATTTCCCATTTCGGGATTGGCTGCGGTGATAAAAGCAGGGCGATTGCCTTTTCTCACATCTCCGTATAAGGTGAACTGAGAAATGGCAAGAACACTTCCGCCCACATCGGAAAGGGAAAGGTTCATCTTTTCATCCTCGTCTTCAAAAATACGAAGCCCCAGAGTTTTCTTTACAATATAGTCAAGGTCGGCTTCGGTGTCATCCTCGCCAACGCCCAAAAAAACTAAAAATCCTTTTTCAATTTCTCCCGTAACAACTCCGTCCACACGGCAGGAGGCATTTGTGACACGCTGAATTACAGCACGCATATAAATCTTCCTTTCGTAAGCCGACCGCAATCGGCCGACATTTCCTTAATTTACATTATACAATATAATACGTTTTTTTTCAAGTCGCTATTTACAATTGGTGTTATTTTGTGATATACTGTAATAAATATGTGGAAAAAGAAGGGGTTTTGACGATGAAAAAAATTTTAGCGTTAATTCTGGTGTTATCTGTCGCAGCATTAATGATTACAGGTTGCGGTAAAAAGACAGAAGAAGCAGAAGTAGCAGAAGAAGTGATTTCTGAGGAAGTTATAGAAGAGCCTGTTGTTCCGGCGGACCCTTTTTATGAAAAGGTTATGTCAAAGGATCGCCCCATTGCGGTTATGATTGATAACGATGCGGACTACAAAGGTCCTCAGGCAGGTCTTGAAAATGCTTTCATGATTTACGAGGTTGTAGTAGAGGGCGGAAATACAAGAATGATGGCACTTTATAAGGAAAGCTTTTTCGATGAGGAAACACCTGCTGACAGAAGAATAGGTCCTGTTCGCTCATCCCGTCATTACTTTTTGGACTTTGCCATTGAAAACGATGCTGTTTACGCTCACTGCGGCTGGAGTCCCAGAGCTCAGGCGGAAATTTCTTCAAGAGGGGTAAACAACATAAACGGACTTTATGAATCTGCGCCGTTTTTCAGAAATTCTGAATATAATAACACATGGCATAACCTCTATACAGACTATAAGAGACTTGACGCGGCTGCGGATACTCATGATTACAGAAGAGAGACTTCCGTAAAATATAATTATCTTAAAAACTACACCGTGCCCGAAGGTGGTGCTGCGGCAAGCAGTATTACAATTCCTTACAGCCAGTGCAATATAAAGTATCAGTATAATGAAGAGACTGGATTATACGATAGAATCCGTCGCGGAAGTGCTCATACCATGCAGTCGGGCGTAAGTCTTCAGGTAATGAATGTAATAATTCTTGAAATGACTAACGTAAACTTAAACGACGGCGAAGGTAAGGGCAGACAGGATCTTTACAACACCGGCACAGGAAAAGGAAAATATATAACAGGCGGTAAGGTCATAGATATTACATGGGAAAAATCAAACAGAGAAGCGAAAGCAAAATATTTATATAACGGCAACGAAATTACATTGAATCCGGGACTCACCTTTGTACAGATAGTAAATCCTTCTTTGGGAGTAGTAATTGAATAAAATGAAAAAGATAGCAAACGGCGAAATCCGTTTGCTATCTTTTTTACATTGCGAAATAACTTTCTTCAGCCACAGATAAAAGTAAAACTTCTTCCTGAATTCCGGATTCGGCATTAAGATAAATTAAAAATGCCTTGTTGTCAAAATTACCGGAAATCTCGATACAGGGAACATCTTTTCCGTATTCGGTGGGGATAAAGCAGCTTTTTAAGGACTTTACGAAAAAGTCAGGATTTAATCGGGAAACGATGCTGTTAATATCGTAGGGAGATATGGGGAAGGTGCGGTCTTTATGATTCATCAGGTATTTTTCTGAATTAAAGCCCACTATTGAGGCATCGTCAAGAGCAACTTCGAGCTTTATTATATCGGAATAATGAATGACTTCATCCTTAAGAGGAGCAAGGGTTACGGTGAGAGTTGCCCCGGAGGATTCATAAAATACAGGGGTCATGTCCGGAAAGCCCGCATCGGATGTGAAGCTTAAGGCGTGATAAATTGCCTCGTCAATGCTTACCGAAGGGTCTTTGAACACACGGCTTTCAGAATAGTATAAAAGCTTTCCGCCGTTTTTTGAAACCTCAATTCCGTAGCGGGAGTTTTCGTTTTCTGCATAGAATACATAGGAGGGGATTTCTCCGCCGGTTTCTCCCGTGTAAATAAAGGGGATGCTGTTATAAAGATATCCGAGGGCATATTTTTGAGCTTCCTCTTTGCTTACTTCGGGAAAGGAGGGAAGATAATCGGATTCGGAATTAGTCATGTGCCCGGAAAAAGCACCGTCATAGGTGAGAGCTTCATAATCTGAAAAGTGCTCTTTTTCTATTCTTGAAAGGTGAGTGCCCAAAGTTTCATCAGCTTTTTCGAGGGCGGCAGAATATGAAATTTCACCTGATGCTATTTTGCCTCTTAAAAAATAAAGTTCGTTTTTTAATGCTTCGGAAAAACGGGAAAGAGCTAAAAAGGTGTCCTGCTCGTTTTTAGTGGGAGAACTTCCGTCGCTGTGGGATAATGCCACTGCTTTTACATAGTCTCCGGACTGATTAAAGAAAGTGTTTATATTTGTAAGGGGGGAGTCGCTTTCCATCTGGCTTATGTTAAAAAGGCTTATGGAGGCACTTTCTCTTATTGTCGCACCAATGTCAAGCAGACTGTATGAATCTCCCGAAAGAGCGGCCTTTTTTAATGACAGGTCTATCTTTTCAACGTTTTCGATAAGTTCGTAAAAGGACTTATCAAGATTTGAATAAATTTTCTGTTTGCTCTTTTCAAAGGATTCTCCTTTTACCATAGAGGAGGAAAGAGTTATAATCAAGGCTATTGACAGAGCGGAAATGATGAGGTGGGATTTTTTCATTTTAGTTATCCTTTCTCTTGTTTTTTAATCTACTTTATTTTTCCGCCGTTTTTGAAATTTTATGCAAAACAAAAAAGCAATGTGCAAAGCACATTGCTTTCGGCGTGTCGATAAAGATTGACACGCCGATAAACTTTGAAAAAGGAAGGTAAATCTTCCGAACTTAAGCTCGTCGGCGTATGAAGATACGGTAGAGATTAAGTTCGGAAGAAGCAGATAGACAACATTGAAAACCGGGCTGTCAAGGGAACTTAATAACAAGTGAAAAGCTAATAAGCAATCATGTTGCAAGGATAAATAAATTGAATTATCTGCGTTTGACCGACTTTTTCAGCGGTTTAACAAAAAAGCAATGTGCGAAGCACATTGCTTTTTTATTATAGAAAAATTATTCTTCTACGATAGCCTCAACGGGGCACTGTTCTGCGCAAGCGCCGCATTCAGCACAAGTATCAGCGTCGATTACATAGATACCGTCGCCTTCTGTGATAGCCTCAACGGGGCACTGACCTGCACAAGCACCGCAAGCGATGCAAGCATCTGTGATTTTGAAAGCCATTTAAGTACACCTCCTCCGAAGGTCTTTGACCTTTACTCCCTACATTTTATCACATTTTTTTAAAAATACAAGTGCTTTTTTCAGTATTTATGAAAAAAAGTTGATATTTACGCTGATAAAGGCAAAAAAAACTTGTATTTTTCTCACTCATAAGCTATAATTTAAGAAAAAACTCATTGTTACTTTTATTTAAGAAAATGCTTCCTTTTATTAAAGGTCGGAAAAAAAGAAAGGAAATATGTAATGAATTTTTTAAAGAGGTTATTTATTGACGGGCTTTCGGGCATGGCACTTGGTCTTTTCGGAACGCTGATTATCGGAACTATCTTAAAGCAGATAGGCTCATACATTCCGGGAGAAATCGGTTATTATCTCATTATAATCGGTCAGGCGGCGTCCCTTCTTACCGGTGCAGGTATCGGTGTCGGCGTTGCGGTAAAGCTTCAGAAAAAAGCACCGCTTTTAGTGGTTGGTGCAGCGGTTGCCGGCTTGGTTGGTGCCTACGCATCAAAAATTCTGGCAGGCACATTTTATGCAAACGGAACATTCAGCTTTGCGGCACCGGGGGAACCTTTGGGTGCTTTTGTGGCGGCTTATGTGGCAATTGAACTGGGAGGACTTGTATCAGGAAGAACACCTGTTGACATTATTGTAACACCGCTTGTTTCCATTTTGACAGGCTCGGCGGTGGGACTTCTTTTAGGACCTCCCATTTCATCCTTTATGCTGTGGCTTGGAGAGCTTGTAAACATCAACGTTGCAGAACATCCCATAATGGGCGGTATCGTGGTTTCTGTTTTGATGGGTGTATTCTTAACACTTCCCATAAGCTCTGCGGCAATCGGTATAACCATGGGATTATCGGGACTTGCGGCAGGTGCGGCAACTGTTGGATGCTGTGCAAATATGATTGGCTTTGCGGTTATAAGCTATCGTGAAAATAAATTTGGCGGCTTGCTTGCTCAGGGGCTTGGTACGAGTATGCTTCAAATGCCCAACATAGTTAAAAAGCCTATTATCTGGATTCCTGTAATTTTAACAAGTGCAATACTGGGTCCTGTCTCAACTACAATCGGAATGGTAGGAAATCCCATGGGTTCGGGAATGGGAACAGCGGGTCTGGTTGGCCCCATTCAGGCTTTTTCTGCCATGACTGATAAAAATATTATCGGACAAGCACCCTTTTCACCTGTAGTTGCACTCTTGCTTATCCTGGTTATGTACTTTATTCTGCCGGCGGTAATTTCTCTCTTCTTCTCCGAAACGATGAGAAAAATGCGCCTTATAAAAGCGGGGGACTTAAAACTTGATTTATAATATTCCTGTCTACCTTGCTCCAATGGCAGGTGTAGCTGATGAAATTTTCAGGAAAATCGTTTCATCCTACGGAAATGCAATTCCTTTTACTGAGATGATAAGTGCCAAGGCACTGCATTATGACGACAAAAAATCATTGGCACTTCTTCCCGGTAAGGACGAGGGAAAGATGATTGTGCAACTTTTCGGCCACGACCCAGAAATTCTTGCCGAAGGGGCAGAAAAGGTAAGCTTTTCTGCCACGGAAATAAATATTAATATGGGTTGCCCCATGCCTAAAATTGAGGGAAACGGTGACGGATGTGCTTTGATGAAAAATCCCTTACTTGCGGGAGAAATTGTGTCTGCCGTTAAAAAAGCGGTAAGCCTTCCCGTAACGGTTAAATTCCGCATGGGAATTGAAAGCGAAACTTCTCCCGAATTTGCAAAAGCAATGGAGGCTGCCGGTGCGGATAAAATTTATATCCATGGAAGAACCAAGGAACAGCTCTATTCGGGAAAGGCAAATCTTTCCGCAATCAGACGTGTAAAGGAAAGCGTAAAAATTCCCGTGGTGGGAAACGGCGATATATTTTCCGCTCTTGATGCTGAAAATATGTTAAAGGAAACGGGCGTTGACGAAATAATGGTTGGAAGAGGTTGCCTCGGGAATCCCTTTTTGTTCAGGGAGATTGACCACTATTTTGCCACGGGAGAACTGATTCCCACGGCAACGGCAGAGGAAAGAATTGAAGTTTGTAAACGCCACTTGCACCTTGCCATTGAAATAAAGGGCGAAACACGGGGTATATTGGAATCAAGAAAGCACTTTGCATGGTACTTAAAAACCATCAAGGGTGCGGCGAAAATAAGAAACGCTTTATTTACTTCAACGGATAAAGAAGAAATAATAAAAATGATTGATTCATTGAAATAAAAAAATAACTGTGAGTTTTGTTGTGCCCCAATTTGTACGGACAGCACAAAAAAAGACCTTTATGGTAAAATAAATTAAATTTTTCAAGTAATATACTGACTTCGTTTTTCAAGCGGAGTCAGTTTTGTTTTTAGTTGTATGCGTTGATGATTGTAGAAATGGATGTATTCACCTATGAGGTGACGAGC
>JAZRHF010000164.1:0-7725 GCA_045644565.1 Clostridia bacterium
TTATCCCAAAGAGCTTATTTTTATAGGTACATCAGATGAAAAGAAAATGATTTCATATGTATATTATTTTGATGATGACTTGGACTACATAGATAGACCATTCAAAGAATTTCTAAAAAGTGATTGCGGGTGGTAATCTTCTAAAACACATTGGTATGATTGTTACATTTTACTTGTGTCAAGTCCATACAATTTAAAAGATTAGTTTGTCGATTTTGATATTTACATATACTATCGGAAGCGAGAAAATCCAGTATTCTCGAGGGTTCTAAGGAAAAGTGTTCAAGGAAAAACAGTTGAAAAAAAGGAAAATTTAGTAGGTACATATTACGCTTTGCGTAACAAGGTTCTCGGGTACCCAACAGAAATCTTTGATTTCGTGTTGGGTGATGGTTCTTATTATTCACTGTTCTCCCGTCTTGACAAGAACTTTGTAAAGTACATCCAATTAACAAAAAATAATATTTTTATAAAGGAGAATTTTTATGTATACAATTTATGTGGTATTTAAGTGTGTTCCGGGAAAAAGAGAGGAATATATCGAAAGGCTTAAAAAAGAAGGCGTTGTTGACGCTGTAAGAAAAGAAGACGGATGCATCCGCTACGATTATTATTTCTCGGAAAAGGACAAGGATGAAATTCTTTTAATAGAGGCGTGGGAGAGCAAGCGCCATCAGGAAATTCACATAGAACAGCCTCATATGGCACTTCTTCGTGAGCTTAAGCCTGAATTTGTGCTGTCCACAAAGCTTGGAGAATTTGAACTTAAATAAAGGAAGATTACTATGAAAAAAGTAATAGTTATCGGCTGTCCCGGAAGCGGAAAAAGCACTTTTTCAAGGGAACTTCAAAAAATTACGGGACTGCCATTATATCATCTTGATATGATGTACTGGAACAGCGACAGGACAACGGTTGAAAAAACTGTATTTCTTGAAAGATTAAAAAAAGCAACGGCAGGCGATGAATGGATAATTGACGGAAACTACGGCTCTACAATGGAAATGAGGATGAATGAGTGCGACACAGTTTTCTTTTTGGATTATCAGAAAGAAGTGTGCCTTCGCGGTGTAGAGGAAAGACGTGGGGAACCGCGCTCCGATATGCCCTGGGTTGAAAAAGAAACAGATGAAGAATTCATCGCTTTTATTAATGACTACAATGAAGATAGCAGACCAAAGGTTATCAGCCTGCTTGAAAAATATTCCAATAAAAATATCGTTGTTTTTCACTCAAGAGAAGAAGCAGATGTTTTTATGCAGAGCATAAAAGCACCGGGTAAGACTTATTATGTAAGTAATTCGGGTAGCGACGAAAACGACGGGAAAAGCGAAAAAACACCCATAAAAAGTCTTGAAAAGCTTGGCGTGTTGCCCCTTGAAAGTGGGGATGCGGTGCTTTTTGAAAGAGGAAGCGTGTTCCGAGGCGAAGTGCCGGTATTTACGGGAGTTACATATTCTGCATACGGAAAAGGGGACAAGCCCGCCTTTTACGGCTGGGATGAAAATCTTGCGGATGCGTTTTTGTGGGAAAATGAGGAAGGAAACATCTGGCGTTATAAAAAGAAGCTCCCCGATGTGGGAACTTTGGTTTTTGAAGGGGGAAGTGTTTCCCGAAAGCTTATACCATCATACAGATACGGAAAATTTGTCTGCCGTGATAATGATGAAAAGGATTTTGTGTTAAAAGACGAAGCGACAGAAAATCTTGACATTTACTGGCACTTTGATGAAAAATTGATTGACGGTGAATCAAAAGGGGAGAACTTCCAGGTTCCCGATGTAAACGGAACTTACGGCACACTTTATTTAAGGTGCGACGAAGGAAACCCGGGAGAGGTTTTCGCTAGCATCGAAGCTGTAGTAAGGCGGATTGCCTTTAATGTTACCGGTAAAAACAATGTGACAGTAGATAATTTATGCCTTAAATATTACTGCTTTGGCGTTCAGGGTGCGGGAAATATAAAAGGGCTTTCGGTTACAAACTGCGAAATAGGATGGATTGGCGGAAATATTCAGCATTATGACGGCACTGATCCGAACTTTCCCGAAGGAAGACGCGGAAGTGTCACACGTTACGGAAACGGCGTTGAAATTTACGGCGGATGCGACGGATACAGAGTTGAAAACTGCCATATATACCAATCTTATGATGCGGGCATAACCCATCAGGTAAATGCACCACGCAAATTTGAAATGAAAAATATAAGCTACAAAAATAACATAATTGAAAAATGCGTTTACGGCATTGAATATTTCCTTGATATTCTTTCCGGCGGGGAAGAAAGCTTTATGGAAAATGTGAAAATTGAAGGGAATATCATAAAGGACACCGGCTATGGATGGGGGCAACAACGCCATAACAAGGAAACACCTGCTGCAATAAAGGGTTGGAGCTATGAAAACACCGCCCGGAATTTCACAATAAAAAATAATGTTTTCGACCGCTCGGCATATCGTCTTTTACATCTTGTGGCGAAAAAGGAGGAATATTGTCCCGGACTTTTTGGGAATACCTACATTCAGCATGAGGACGGAATGCTGGGACAGTACGGAGCAAATGAAAAAGGGGAACCTCCGATTATTATGTTCAGCGATGCGAAAAGCGCAATTACGGATGTTTTCGGAGATAAAAGCGCCAAAATTTGCCGCGTTTTAACCAAATAAACGTGCAAATTGACAAATTTGCGAAAAAGGTTGACAAATGGCGGAAAAAGTGTTATTATATATAAAACTTTAATAATTTAGCTAAGTGAAGTGTGCAGGAGAAAGGCATTCAGCCTTGCCGAAGGAGTAACGCTCTCAGGTACTTATATAGTGGAGACTGCAGACGGATGGCGCTCCGGAGAAGTCCTATAAAAAGGATGCCGAAGGTGTAAAGCCCTTATGGGTTAATCTCTCAGGCAAAAGGACGGAGAATGAGTCTTTGTGATTTATTTTGTGCGGAGTTTTTGTATTATACAGAAACTCCGTATTTTAAATTAATCTTGGGATTTTGTGCATCCGTTTGTTTCCGACGGATGCTTTTTCTTTACTTGGCGGAGGAGGATTTTATGTTTTTAGACAAGGTTACAGAAATCAATAATGTAATCAACAGTTTTGTATGGGGTAAGGGTGTTTTCTTACTTCTTGCAGTAGGCGTGTTAATGACCGTATTAACCAAGTTTTTCCAGGTTGCACATATCGGTCACTGGTTTTCCGAAACACTCGGAAAGCTTGGTAAGAAGGACGTTTCAGGCCACGTTCAGGGTAAGTCAATTTCCCAGTTCCAGGCTCTTTGTACAGCACTTGCCGCTACAATCGGTGTTGGTAACATCGCCGGTGTTGCAGCAGCTATCGCAGCAGGTGGTCCCGGTGCGGTTTTCTGGATGTGGGTTGCAGCATTCTTCGGAATGATGACAAACTACTCTGAAAACGTACTTGGTATTTTCTACAGAAGAAAGAATGCCGACGGTGAATGGTCCGGCGGTCCTATGTTCTACCTTGAAGAAGGTCTTGGCAAAATTAAGGGCTGCAAGTGGATCGGTAAGGCTCTTGCAATTCTTTTCTCTATCTTCTGCATCCTTGCATCCTTCGGTATCGGTGCAATGGGTCAGATCAACAAAATCGTTGTAAACGTTGTATCTGCATTTGATATTCCTGCACTTTCAGGAAATATCGTATACGGCGAAATTTCAGTATACCACATCATTATCGGTGTTGTACTTCTCATCCTTGCAGCTCTTATCATCGTTGGCGGTCTTAAGAGAATTGCAAACTTTGCAGAAAAGATAGTTCCCGTAATGGTTGTTCTTTTCGTAGTAGGCAGCTTAATTGTTATCGGCGTTCACTACTCTTTAATTGGTGATGCATTTAAGTCAATCTTCAAGTATGCATTTACAGTTCCCGCAGCGCTCGGTGGTGCAACAGGTTCTCTTGTAAGTGTTGTTATTACACAGGGTTGTAAGAGAGGTGTATTCTCCAACGAAGCAGGTCTTGGTTCTTCTGTTATGGTACACTCAAGCTCCAACGTTAAGGAACCCGTTCGTCAGGGTATCTGGGGTATCTTCGAAGTATTTGCAGATACAATGGTTGTCTGCACAATGACAGCACTCGTTGTTCTTACATCCGGAATGATAGACCTTGAAGCAGGTTCTATGATAGAAGGCGCAAGTGATGCGACATTAGTTGCTGAAGCATTTGCCGGTGTATTTGGTGCTGCAGGTCAGGGCTTCGTTGCAATCGCAATTCTGCTCTTCGCATTCACAACAGTTCTTGGCTGGGACGTTTACGGCTCAAAGGCTTGGGAATATCTCTTCGGTGTTAAGTCCAAGCTTGTATATAAGATTTTACACCTTGCAACAATTATGTGCGGTGCGCTCCTTACATCTTCTCTTGCCTGGGACATCTCCGACACATTCAACGGTCTTATGATGGTACCCAACCTTATCGGTGTACTTGTTCTTTCCGGTTTGGTTATGAAAATTACTCAGAACTATGTTGACAGAAAGTTAAAGGGCAAGGATGTTAAGCCCATGCTTTCCATAATCCCTGAAATCCAGGAAGAGATGGAAAAAGACTTATAAGAAATGAATAAAAAAGACTCTGATTGCAAAGCAATCAGACTCTTTTTTATTCATTTACAATGTTTTCTTCGGATATATCTTCGATTTCGCCTAAGTTATCAATTAAAGTGATTTTTTCATCAAGTAAGCTTTTCTGATAAAGGTTTGAAAGGCGAAGGCGCTTAACCTTTGAATTTTTGTCAATACGGATAAAAGGTATTTTAGAAAAGGATTCTTCTCGACTTACATTGCTTATGGAAAGACCTTCTACATCCATTTCACGGTCAACCCATATAAATGGATGATTTCCACCGTGAACATCCTTTGTGCCGACGCAGGTTGATGCTGCAACATTTTCTATAATGATGTTTTTCATCTTGCCTCGTAAGCCTTCTTTATAGTAATAGTTAGTAAGCCCGATGCAGTAAATATAGTAGCTTCCGTAGACGTTGCAGATTTTAATGTTTTCAAGGGGAATGTTGTGGGATAAAAGTCTTACTGCGCTGTGGCTGTGCTCGGCATAAATTCCGTCAACGGTTATGTTTTTAATGGGACCGTAAAGAGAGTCGTCGGTGGTTATGGCAACCAAATCATCGTGGCAGGCACCCTTTAAGTTGCGAATAGTACCGTTTTTGCATCCGCCCTCGACGTGGATTCCGTCCATATTCCAGAGCTTGGGACTGCCCTCGGTATAGTCAAAGAAAATGTCGGATACGTCAAAGTCCTCAATGTGAGCCATCTGTACTCCGTAAACAACGGGGTTTTTGATGGTAATGTTTTTTATAACAAAGCGTCTTATATTGCAAAATCGCATACAATGACCGGAATAAACGGGAGCAAACACCTTTGCGGTTGTTTTATCATAGCCGATTTCGGCAAGATATTCCTTAAACTTTTTTCCGTTTTTGTCAGGGAAGTGGTATGGGTTGGGTTCCTGATTGTTATGATTCATATCCCAGATGCCACCGTCAATTACAATGTTTTCCTTATATGTGCCAAAATCGTCATCTTCTATCATAGCACAGTTGGCATTGTCGGTAAGGCAGATAAGTGTGAAGGGACTTAAACGAAGGGTTTGGCCTCCGTGAATTTTTAATGTTTTGCTTATTACATAGTTTTTTTCGGGGGAAGGGAGAAATACTTCCGATTTTCTTTCATCAAGCATTTCCTGAATTGCCGGGTAATCGTCGTGAATGCCGTCGCCGTATAATGTATACATAATATCCCTCGTTTCTGTTTTTTACATTTTACCATCAATTAAAAGTAAAGTAAATATCTTTTTTTCAGCTATAATATATCTTTTTTTCTTTTTGAAATAATTTTGGCATTATTTGTTGCAAAAATGATTTTTTTGTGGTAAAATTTCTATCGGTTGTTAATATATAATAGAAGGTGTTTTTATGGAAATTTTAGCTTATATATTAAGTATATCGGGACTTATAATGGGAGTTTCGGCATCCCTTGTAAGAGGAAAGAAAATGGGGTTTACGCTGGTTTTGATTTTGCTTTCCAATTTCCTTATGGCTACCAGCTATATAGTTGGAGGCGGTGGAATTAACGGCGCAATTTCCTGCTATATCGGATTCCTGCAGGCAGGAATAAACTTTTTCTTTCAGAGAAAAAATAAAGAAATTCCGAAATGGTTAATCGGAATTTACGCCCTTATGTTTATAACTGCTAATCTTTTAGGGGAAATATCCTGGCTTTCTCTTCTTTCTATTGTGGCCTGCCTTATATTTATAGGCGGAATAGCGCAGAAAAACGGAAAAGGCTACAGAGGGTGGCACGTTATCAATTCATCCTTGTGGTGCACCTATGATATTTTATCCCGTTCATACGAGCCGTTGGTTTCTCACGTAATTCTTTTGACCTTTGACATAGTGGGAATACTTATTCACGACTTAAAAAAGACGAAGA
Organism: Clostridia bacterium; assembly: GCA_045644565.1. Classification (GTDB taxonomy): domain Bacteria; phylum Bacillota; class Clostridia; order CAKSNL01; family HGM11501; genus HGM11501. Next base: position 6,461 of record JAZRHF010000164.1, read on the forward strand.
AGGCTTCTTGAAAAAGCTGCAAATAATTAAATTTGCATAAAAAGGAGAAATATTTATGTTTTTATACTACATAAGACACGGAGATCCCATATATAATCCCGACTCTTTAACGCCCCTGGGCGAGCGCCAGGCGGAAGCGCTCGGAAGAAGGCTTGCGCTTTCGGGGATTGACGAAATTTATGCATCCACATCGGAAAGGGCAAAGCTTACCGCAAAGCCTCTGTCTGAAATATTAAAGCTCGATATAAAGGAGCTTAACTGGGCAAACGAAAAATACGCCGCACCTGAGTTTTATACCACGAAGGAAGACGGAACAAGGGGCACGTGGTGCTTCTGGGACAAAGAAACCCGTGAGGTTTTTATGTCAGAAGAAGTAAGGAAGCTTGGAAGAGAGTGGTATCGTCATCCGTTTTTCAAAAATGACCGATACGGTGAAGGAATATGCCGAATACAGAAAGAAGCGGATGCTTTTTTAGAAAGCCTCGGCTATAAGCACGATTTAGAGAAAAACTGCTATGAAGAGCTTTTTGAAAGCGATAAAAAGGTGGCACTTTTTGCCCATCAGGGCTTTGGTATGGCGTTTTTGAGTTGTATACTTGACATTCCGTATCCCTTTTATTCAACTCACTTTGACATAACCACAACGGGCGTTACGGTAATTGATTTCAGTAAGTGGAGAGAACCCATTATTCCTGCAGTTATTACACATTCCGATATGTCCCATATCTATGGGGAGCGACTTCCTGCAAGATATAACTCGAGAGGAAACATATAGTATAAAGGCATTGCCCGTCGGGCAATGCCTTATATCATATAATTCAATGCAACCATAAGTGAAAAGCCAACTAAAAAGGCATAGCTGACGGAAGTTTTACCTCCGTGAGAATGAGTTTCGGGAATCATTTCGTTGCATATTACATAAAGCATTGTGCCGCCTGCAAAGGCAAGGGCAAAGGGAAGAAGTGCTTTTGAAATACTTACCGCAAAATAGCCTATGAGTGTGCCTAAAACCTCCACGCCTCCCGTTGCAAAGGCAGAAAGAAGAGTTCTTTTTTTGCTCATGCCTAGAGAAAGCATGGGTGCGATTATAACCATTCCTTCGGGAAGATTCTGAAGGGCAATTCCAAAGGCGATGGTAAGGGCATCTTTTATATTCCCCGTACCAAAGCCCACACCTGCCCCAATGCCTTCCGGGATGTTATGTATGGCTATGGCAAGAACAAATAAAATTACCTTGTCGGTTTTTGCCGAATCAAAGGAAGAAG
>JAZRHF010000165.1:0-18436 GCA_045644565.1 Clostridia bacterium
GTAAGAATTAATCCGGGAAATATAGGAGACATGGAAAAGGTAAAGGCAGTAGCAAATGCGGCAAAGGCTAAAAATGTTCCCATAAGGATCGGAGTTAACGGCGGTTCTCTGGAAAAAGACCTTTCACATCCTACTCCGGAAAACATGGTTGAAAGTGCAAAAAGGCACATAAAGATGCTTGAAGACTGCAATTTTTACGATATTGCTGTGTCCTTGAAATCATCTGATGTAAAGACAACGGTTAAAGCTTACCGCCTTGCAAGCAAAAGCTTTGATTATCCTCTTCACGTTGGGGTAACGGAAGCAGGAACGGCGTATAGCGGAATTATTCGCTCGAGTGCAGGAATAGGGTCTCTTTTACTTGACGGAATCGGAGATACATTGAGAGTATCGTTGACGGCAGATCCTGTTGAAGAGGTTAAAGCGGGAATAGAACTTTTGAAAACCCTTGACTTAAGAGGGGGAGCGAAGCTTATATCCTGTCCCACCTGCGGAAGAACTAAAATTAATCTTATTGATATTGCAAATGAAGTGCAGAGCCGTCTTGTAACCGTAAATAAGGATATAACGGTTGCAGTTATGGGATGCGTGGTAAACGGCCCCGGCGAGGCGAAAGAAGCGGACATCGGAATAGCAGGCGGTAAGGGAGAGGCTCTGCTATTTAAAAAGGGTGTTGCAGAAAGAAAGATTCCTGAGGACAGAATTATAGAAGAGTTGTTCAGTGAAATAGAAAAAATGTAATTAAAGGATAAAAAGATGAGAACATTAGGTAAAACACTTAAAGGAATAAAAGTATCTGATATGCTTGGCGAAGCTGAGGTCATACAGTTTGAAATGGATAAAAAGGCAAGGAAAATTTCCCTTGTTTTATCATTGGATCATGTTTCTCCTATGGCAGAGCTTGATAACCTTAAAAAGGAAATGAATGAATTTTATAAGCTTAATGAAAGCGAAATATCTGTGTTTTATGCCAACGCATCCATGGATGAAGAGTTTTTCAAGGCATATTACCCTAATCTTTTGGCACAGGTTAAAAAGGCAGAGCCTGCTTTTTACTATATGCTTATGGGAAGCAGAATTGAACTTGCAGGTGAGACGCTTAAAATTACAGCTATCCACGGCGGAATGGAAATGCTTCTTATAAAAAAGTGTGATAAGCTCATACATAAAATTATCCTGGACGAGACGAACCTTTCCGTAAATGTGGAATTTATCGACAAAAAGGAAAAGGTTGAAATGCCTGTCCTTCCCGAAATTGTTTACGGAGATACAGAGGAAAAAAAGGAAAAGAAGGTTGTACAGAAAACCACAAGCGGTGACGTTTTACTTGGTAAGAGCATTAAAGGTGAAATTATCTCTATTGACGATATTTCCGAGGAAACCGACAAGGTTATCATAAAGGGAGATATTCTGTCTGTGGAAACAAAGGAGCTTAAGAGTAAAAAGGTAATAGTAAAGTTTATTATGACCGACAATACAAACTCCATAGGGTGTAAATTCTTTACTTCTGCAGATAAGCTTGAAGAGGTTTTGGAAGGCGTAAAGCAGGGAGCTACTGTTTGCGTTCAGGGTGAGCTTCGTAATGACCCCTTTGAGAGAGAAGAAACCATTGCGGTAAGAAATATCGAAAAAGCGCAAAAGAAAAAGAAAACCGACGATGAACCTGTAAAGCGAGTGGAGCTTCATTGTCATACTCAGATGTCTGCTATGGATGCGGTGTGTTCTGCTAAATCCATTGTTAAACGTGCTGTTGAATGGGGGATGCCTGCAGTTGCCATCACAGATCACGGAGTTGTTCAGTCATACCCCGAAGCTCTTAAGGCTAAAGGTGATAATCCCATCAAAATTCTTTATGGCGTGGAAGGATATCTTGTGCCCGACACCATAGATGCGGTTAAAAACGGAAAAGAATACTCCATGGAGGAAGACTTTGTTATCTTCGATATTGAAACCACGGGTCTTGATAAAAACACGGAGGTTCTTACGGAAATCGGTGCGGTTAAAATGAGGGGAGATAAGGTTATTGAACGTTTCTCCACCTTTGTTGATCCTCGCCGTCATATTCCTCAGAATATCACGGAGCTTACAGGGATAACCGATGAAATGGTAGAGGGGGCACCCCTGGAAGGAGACGCTGTTGAAGCCTTCTTAAGCTTCTGCGACGGTGCTCCCGTAATTGCTCACAATGCAAAGTTTGATACCGGTTTTATTAAGATAGCGGCGGAACGAAACGGTCTTACTTTTGATAATACAATAATATGTACGCTGATACTTGCACAGGCACTTTTGCCTGAGCTTAAAAAGCACAAGCTTAATATTATTGCCGATCATCTTAATATCGACAATCCCAATCATCACAGAGCGGTTAACGATGCAGAGGTTACAGGTGCAATCTGGAGTGAATTTTTGCGTAAAATGAAAGCTCTCGGCGTTAAAAATGTAATGGATATAAATTCCACTCTTGGCGGACAGATTGACGTAAGAAAGACTAAAAACTGCTATCATGTAATCATTCTTATAAAAGAATTTAAGGGAATCAAAAACCTTTATAAGATAATAACAGAATCCCATCTTAAATACTTGGGAAGAACACCGAGAATCCCCAAGAGCCTTCTTTCAAAATACAGAGAAGGTCTTATTGTGGGCTCCGCCTGCGAAGCAGGAGAGCTTTATCGTGCCATGGTGGACGGCAAAAATGAAACCGAGCTTGAATCAATCGCTTCTTTTTATGACTATCTTGAAATTCAGCCTCTTAAAAACAATGCCTTTATGATAAGAGAAGGCGTAGTTAAGAGCGAAAATGAATTGATAGAATACAATAAGAGAATTTTAAGAATGGCAGATAAGCTCGGAAAGCTTACTGTTGCCACCTGCGATACTCACTTTTTGGATCCCGAAGACGAGGTTTACAGAAGAATATTGATGGATTCCAAAGGCTTTGACGATGCGGATAATCAGCCTCCGCTTTATTTCAGAAATACGAGGGAAATGCTTGACGAATTCAAGTATCTTGGTGACAGAGCGTACGAGGTTGTTGTTGAAAACACCAACAAGATTGCGGATATGATTGAGGACGTTATTCCCATTAAGGACGGAAACTATCCTCCGACAATTGAAAACAGTGCCGAGGACTTAAAGCGTCTTTGTTATGAAAAAGCTCACAGGCTTTATGGCGATCCTCTTCCTGAGTTTGTACAGGACAGACTTGAAAGGGAAATTAACCCCATCATAAATAACGGTTATGACGTTATGTATATGATCGCACAGAAACTGGTTAAAAAGTCCAACGACGACGGATATATTGTTGGTTCCAGAGGTTCGGTTGGTTCGTCCTTTGTTGCATTCCTGTCGGGAATAACGGAAATTAATTCACTTCCAGCACACTATTTGTGCCCCGAATGTAAATATCTTGAATTTCCTAAAGTGCTTCCCGGTCTTTCGGGATGCGACTTACCTGAAAAGGTTTGCCCCAAGTGCGGTGCAAATCTTGAAAAGGAAGGCCACGACATACCCTTTGAAACCTTCCTGGGATTCAATGCAGATAAGGTTCCCGACATTGACCTTAACTTCTCCGGTGACTATCAGACAAAGGCTCACAAATATACCGGAGAGCTTTTCGGTGAAGGCTATGTATTCAAGGCAGGAACAATCGGTACAGTTGCGGAAAAAACGGCATACGGTTATGTTAAAAAGTACTTTGAAAAGCGTGGCATAAGGGCAAGGGAAGCGGAGGTTGAAAGACTGAAACTGGGCTGCACCGGCGTTAAGAGAACAACAGGTCAGCACCCCGGTGGCGTTATAGTTTGTCCTAAGGAGCTTGATATACATGACTTTACTCCCGTTCAGCACCCTGCGGACGATCCGGACAGTGATGTAACAACAACCCACTTTGACTATCACTCAATTCATGATAACCTGCTTAAGCTTGACATACTCGGACACGACGATCCTACGGTTATAAGAATGCTTGAAGACCTTACAAATACCAAGGTTCAGGATATAAAGCTTGACGATAAGGAAACCATGAGTCTCTTTTCCTCAACGGAAGCTCTCGGCGTAACTCCGGAGCAGATAGACAGTGTTGTAGGAACCTACGGCATTCCCGAATTCGGAACAAGAATAGTAAGAAACATGCTTGTTGAAACTATGCCCAAGACCTTTTCGGAGCTTATCAGAATAAGCGGACTTTCCCATGGAACGGACGTTTGGTTCGGAAACGCTCAGGATCTGGTTAACTCAAACACCTGCACACTTAACAGCTGTATCTGTACCCGTGACGATATTATGGCATACTTAATCGCTATGGGACTTCCTAACGGAGACGCCTTTAAGATAATGGAGTCTGTAAGAAAGGGTAAGGGGCTTAAGCCTGAATGGGAAGACCTGATGAGAGAACATGAAGTACCTGAATGGTATATTGATTCTTGTCTTAAGATTAAGTATATGTTCCCCAAAGCCCATGCGGCGGCATATGTTACCAACGCCTTCAGAATTGCATGGTACAAGGTGCATCGACCTGTTGAATACTACATAGCATACTACACGGTAAGAGCTGATGACTTTGACTATGAACTTATGACAAAAGGCTATGATTTCACCAATGACAAAATCAAGGAATATGAGAAAATGGGTAAAGCAATTTCAACCCGTGAGAAGAACATTCAGACCATTCTTGAAATTTGTCGAGAAATGTATGCAAGGGGAATTGAGTTTGCACCCGTTGATCTTTATAAGTCCCATGCATCAAAGTTTATAAAGGGCGAAGACGGAAGGATAATACCTCCTCTTTCGTCAATAGCAAACCTCGGTGCGGTTGCGGCAAAGCAGATTATGGAGGCAAGGGAAGAAGGCGGAGAATTCTTCTCTGTGGAGGATATAAGACAGCGTGCCCATGTCGGTAAATCAATAACTGATTTGCTTGCCAATGCAGGATGCCTGAAAGGTCTTTCTGAAAGCAGTCAGACATCACTTTTCGATATGGAATAATAAAAAAGCATTTGAACCAATCGGTTCAAATGCTTTTTTGTTAATTTGATTTAGGTGTATTACCGGGTCTTCTTCCGTGATTTCTGTGATAGCTTCTCTGGTGAGGCTTAAAGGGAATAGGACCATCTTTCTTTTCTCCCTGAGGAGCACCCTGAGGCTTTTGTCCCTGATTCTGAGGCTTGCGTTCAGGCTTACTGAAATCGCCCTGTTTTCTTTGAGGGTGAGGGGAGTTCTGATTTCTTCTTCCGTGATTATTGGGAGAACCGTGTCCGCCCTGACGGTTACCGCCCTGTCTGTGATGGGGGTGATTTCCTGCTGCCTCGTGATCATCAGATTCCCGTCTGTCGTGAGACTTCTGAGGCATCTTCTTTACGGGAGCATCGTTTTCGGGTAATTCGGGAATAGGTTCAAAAACGGTGGGAACGAGATAAATTTCATCTCCGTCGATGATTTCACATTCCTCAAAGGTTTTGGATAAGTCCTCAATCTGAATTCCCTTATGCATCACATTAAAGGTTTTGGGATCGGCAGAGTCAACGATAAACTGAAAGCCGATAAGCTTTTCCAGCATAACCCCTATCGGAATATCTCCGGTAAGGCGGTATTTAAGTTTTCTGGTGTCGTCTTTTCCGTATATGAATGTTATTGTAAGTTTCTGCATATTAAAATCCTTTCTCAAGAAAGATTATTCTAAGATTACGGGAGTGTCTTTTTGTGCGATTTTTAGGGTGAAGCAAAATCCTGCTTCCGAAAGAAGGGATTCTGTGCAACCTCTTGCAAGGGATTCGGTGTTATTATGTTCCGATAAATGGGCAAGCATGAATTTTTCAGTTCCGCTTTCTGCCAAGGATTTGCAGACTGAAGCGCACAGCCTGTTTGACATATGCCCTTTGTTTCCGGAAATCCGCTTTTTCAAAAAATATGGATAAGGTCCCTTCATGAGCATATCTTCGTCGTGGTTGGACTCTATAATTATGCTTTTTGAGGCCTCTAGCTCTGAAAACATTTCATCTGTCATGATTCCCGTGTCCGTGATAACGGAGGCCTTTTCGCCATTTGACGTAAATGTAAATGCCACGGGAGCTTTTGTATCATGATGAACGGAAAAAGGCTTGATATCCACATTGTGAATATTAAAAGGTTTGCCGGGGGTTATTATCTTAACCGCTTCATCGGGGATGAAGGGACATTCTTCCTTTGTTTCCCGGGTGAGATAAATCGGGATGTCAAACCTCTTTGCAATTATGTATGCGCCCTTTACATGGTCAGAGTGGGAATGGGTTATTAAAAGAGCATCAAGGTGGTTTAATCCGAGGTCACTTAGACCTTTTAACGCTTTCTTTCCGCTGATTCCGCAATCTGACATTATGACGGTATTATCCGAAATTATAAGATTTGAGTTTCCGCTGCTTCCGCTTGAAATTGTGGCGAGAGTTATATTCATTCTGTAACACGCTCTATTTTTGCACCCAGAGCACGGAGCTTTTCTTCAAACTTTTCATAGCCTCTGTCAATTAATGCTATGTTGGAAACCTCTGTTACACCTTCTGCCATAAGACCTGCGATAACAACTGCGGCACCGCCTCTTAAATCAGTGGCGGTAACCGGAGCACCGTAAAGTGAGGAGACAGACTGGATGGTTGCCATCTTGCCGGAGGCATTGATTTTTGCACCCATTCTGATAAGCTCGTCCGTATATTGGAAACGATTGTCCCAAACGCCTTCAACCATAACACTTAAACCTTCTGCCACGGTTAAAAGAGCAACCATCTGAGGCTGAAGATCTGTGGGGAAACCGGGGTAAGGCATTGTCTGTACATTCGTGGCTTTAAGAGAATTGGTTCCTTCGACTCTTATTGCATCGTCAAGTTCTGTAATCTTTGCTCCTGTTTCGATTAATTTTGCAGTAAGGGATTCCATGTGCTTGGGAATGATGTTTTTAACCAAAACATCACCGCCTGTTGCAGCTGCCGCAATCATAAAAGTGCCCGCTTCAATCTGGTCGGGAATAATCTGATAAGTTCCGCCCTTCATGTCGGAAACACCTTTGATTTTAACCCGGTTTGTTCCTGCACCCCTGATATTTGCACCCATGGAGTTCAAGAAGTTTGCCATATCAACGATATGAGGCTCTCTGGCAGCGTTTTCGATAACTGTAACGCCTTCCGCCTTACAAGCGGCAAGCATAATGTTTATTGTAGCACCAACGCTTACCTTATCAAGATATATGGAAGCACCTGAAAGGTTTTCGGCACTTGCCTTTATGACACCTCTCGAATCGTCTATCTCGGCACCTAAGGCTGCAAAACCCTTTATATGCTGATCGATAGGACGGGTGCCGAAATTACAACCGCCGGGCATTGCTATTTCAGCTTTTCTGAAACGGCTCAAAAGTGCACCGATTAAGTAATATGATCCTCTGATTCTTCTGACAAGTTCGTAGTCGGGAACAGCATATTCTATATTTTCCGCATCTACTGTTATAGTATGATTGTCAGGGCGTTCAATTTTCGCACCAAAACATTCAATCATGCTTAAAATAACGGATACATCGCTTATATCAGGGATATTTTCAAGACGGCACTTACCGTTAACCAATAATGTGCCTGCCAAAATGGCAAGAACGGAATTTTTAGCACCGCTTATTTCAACAGAACCTTTTAAGGGAACTCCGCCTGTAATAACGAGTTTTTCCATAGTATATTCTCCTTAAAACAAATTGTGTATATAAAGGCATAATAATCTTATTCTATTTAATTATTATACTACTAACTTGAGAAAAAAGCAACAATTTATTTATCTTTTAAATATAATTATAATGAGAAAAATTTTTCTTGCCACGGATAGCTATATGTGGTAAAATTATAATCAGGAAAGTATAATTTTTTCAGAGGAGGGATTTCTGTGAAATTAATGAAAAATATACTGCTTATTACCTTATGCATCGCCATGTTGCTTACCTGTGTAAGTGCGGTTGCGGCTGATGCGGCAGATCCTTACAGCTTATATGTGGTGATGAACGATGAAGCCGTTCCTTCGGCGAAGGAGGGGGAGGCGAATACCTCTCATATCAAGCTTGTTGACGGATATCTTTATCTGCCCAGCGCAACCGATATGTCAAAGGTTAAGCTTTGCTTTGAAGGCGAGGGAGAACTTAAGATAAAGGCGGATAAGGGCGGAGGAAAAAGCACTACTTTCAAGAGCGGGGATTTAGTTGATCTTAAAGAGCTTTTTGCTTCCTGCGAAATAGAAAATTATCGCTATCCCATAACCGTTTCAAACAGCACAGGAAAAACCGGATATTTTAATATAATGAAGTCTGAAAATCTTCCTGCAATTTTCTTAACGGTACCCACGGGAAACCTTAATTTTGTAAACAGCGTCAAGGGAAATCAGGAAGCGGGAACTGCTTTCATCATTGATGTTGACGGTACCGTTTTATACAATGCCGGTCTTAAAAAGATAAAGGGACGCGGAAATGCTACCTGGGGTGGCGGCGGAACAGGAAAAAAGCCCTATAACATCACCCTTGACGGTAAGGCTGACATTATTCCGGGGGCAGGAGAAGGAAAGAAATATTGCCTTTTAAATAGTTCGGCTTCAAAGCAGGATGAAACATATTTTGCAAATCAGATGGTTTTGGAAGCGGCTACAAAAATGAGCGGAAACTACTATCCCGTCCATGCTAGAATGATAGAATTTTATTGTAACGGTGACTATCGCGGGCTTTACGAAATTACCGAAAAGATTGATATCGGTTCAAGTCTTGTGGATATAGATGATCAGGAGGACTTTACCGCAGACGGGCCAAACGGTGCGCAGGTTCAGGTTAAGGACAAAAACGACAGTGCTATAGCTGCCGGAGTAAAGGTTTATGCATACTGGTCATCTGCCGCATATCAGGTTGATGAGCCCGATATTACCGGAGGCTATATTGTAGAAGGTGACGCATACTACCAGAAGGAAAATTGCTGGTTTGTGACAAAGAACGGCAGAGGCTACACCGTAAAACGTCCCGAGTTTGCAACAAGAGAGCAGGTTGCATACATTGCAGAATATGTTCAGGACTATGAAAATGCAATATATTCATCCACCGGCTATAACGATAAAGGCAAACACTATTCGGAATATATAGATATGGACTCTATTGTATCACGCTTTGTTCTTGAAAACTTCTTCTACTGCCGAGAACAGCTTGGTAACTCTACATATATTTCAAAGCCTGCAGGCAATGATACAAAGCTTTATTTCGGACCTATGTGGGACTACGAAAACGTAATGGCAAGCTATGCATGGATAAGAAACGGTGCCTCAACACAATATAATCCCTACGACACACTTATTGTAGGCACAGGATTGGGAAAAACGCTCTTGACCAAGGGCGACTTTATGGAAAAGCTTTACGAGATAAACAAAAAAGATTTTCTCCCCCTGATAGATTCCTTCCTTGGAACACCTGACTTTGAAACCAACGGAATTTCCCTTAATGAAATGGCTGAAGCGTATAAAATTTCAGTCAATATGGATATAGAACGCTGGAAAAAGCAGGATATCTGGGAAGAAGAACTTAACAAATACAGAGATTGGATAACTAACAGAATAAATTACTGGACAGGTATAAACGGAGTAAAGGGTCTTTTTGACGAAAGCTATTTGCTTGGAGCGACTGCCTATGAAAATAACGGTACGCTCTTTGTAAAGCTGACAGGTGTTGCATCGGGCTATCAGTGGTATAAAATGAGCCTGAACAAAAAGTCAAGCTCGGCAGTTCCCGGAGCAACAGGAATGAGCTTCACTCCTTCCGAAAGCGGAATATACTATGCGGTAGTTACAGGTATGAAGACAGGTGACACTCCCGGAGTGAAGAGCGGAACACTTACGACAAATCCTGTTACATATACTAAATAAGAGAGGAGAGAGTGTATGAAAAAATTAATATCATTTTTACTTACTTTGGCACTTTCTCTTTCGCTTATAATTCCCGTGACTTTTGCGGCTAATTATGAATATATCCCTTCCGCATCGTGGACGGTTACCACCAACTCCGACAGAGGACTTACCATTAAAAACGTAATTGACGGAAATCCTATGAGCTACTGGCACTCGAAATATGTGGCTGAAGGCGGGCAGATTACATCCCGTGACGAGGCTCCTTTTGAGGTTGTTGTTACATTTCCTTCTGATAAGAAAATAGCAGGTATAAGCTATCTTCCGAGGCAGATTTCAGGAACGGATAACAGCGTTGCCGGAATTGCGCTGAAAATTTCTCTTTACTATTCAGCTGACGGAGTTAACTTTACCCATATTAAGGATGACACTTACTCCTACGCAAACGCTTCTGACAGAGGCGAGAGAACAACACTTTTTGATGTTGTAACTGCAAAGGCGTTTAAGTTTGTAATAACCGAAGGTAATGGCGGCTACGGAACCTGTGCAGAGCTTGGGTTTATGAAAAGCAGTCCCGATGACAAGGATGACGACGAAACGAAAAACACAGTTGTTTCAAGAGAACACGAGGTTACGGCAGGAACATTTAACGTTAAGGGAGAAGTGGCGAGGGATGCTTATGAGTACAGCAGCAACTGGAAAATAACCGCAAGCTCATCTTTCGGGAGCGCCGGTATAGCCAATCTTTTTGACAGAGATAAATCAACCTACTGGCACAGCTGGTATTATTATGACGGAGAAGCTAAGGCGATAACCACAAAGGACGAGCTTCCCATTGAAGTGAAGGTTGAATTTCCCTATGCAAAATGGGTTTCCGGCATAAGATACACTCCAAGACAGGATGCTAACATTTCGGGTGTTATATCCCACGTTGAAGTATACGGAAGCAAAGACGGCGAAACTTTTTCAAAGATTACATCTGACTCATATACATATACTGCTCATAGTGACAGAAGCACGAAGAAAACAACCTTCCCCGAGACACTTGTGAAAGCAATCATTGTAAGATTTACAGGCGGTCAGGGCGGCTATGCAACAGGCGCAGAGCTTGAAATATTAAAGGGCGAATCCTCGGGAGAACTGATATTAAATAAAGAGGTGGAAAGAAGAGAAAGCGTAGGTCTTTCAACTCCCAATATCAAGTCAAGTCCCATAACACCAAAGGGCACGGCGGAAAGTGATACAATTCCTTATTCAAACGACTGGGTTATCGAGTCAAACTCTGCCACGGGAGCGGCTAATCTTGCAAGCTTCTTTGACAGAAACCCGGATACAAGATGGCATTCGTGGTACAGAGCAGAAGGAAGTACGGTAGTTGAGCAATCCGATGCACCTTACGACGTATTTATAACCTTCCCTGATGAGGTTACACTTAAAGGTGTAAGATATACGCCCCGTCCCCAGGGAACAACGGGTATTGTTGATGCGGCTGAAGTTTACGGCTCATCCGACGGATTCCGTTATGTTCTTTTGGGCGAAGGTAAATTTGATTACGGAAGTAACTACGGAACAAGAAACAAGCAGACAATTTCCTTTGATGATGTAACGGTTAAAACAATTTGCTTCAGAATGACAAAGTGCTATGGCGGAAGCCACGGAACAGGCGCCGAGCTTGAATTTATAAAGGGCGATGAGGTTTTTGCCGTTCATATTGAAGATTATTTGAGATTCAATGAAAAAACAGTCGGAATTATAACTCTTACCATTGACAGCTTTGATGCGGATAAAGACGGAAACACGGTTAAGCTTGTTTCTCCCGCAACAATCGTTGAAAGCAGAACATTGGTGCCTGTAAGATTTATATCCGAAACAATGGGTGCGAAAGTTACCTGGAATGCCGAAAAGAGAGAAGTGGGAATCAAAAATGATGAGTTTGATATTAAACTTATCATTGATTCAAACAGAGCGACAGTTAACGGAAGAGTAAGCTTGCTTGACAGCCCTCCGAGAATTATAAACAACTCCACAATGGTTCCCATAAGATTTATATCAGAAACAATGGGTTCTGAAGTTGAGTGGGACGGAGAAGCACGTCAGGTAAAAATCAAGTACAAAAAGAGCATCGGTATCTGGGGCGACGGACTTGCCGCTTCAGCAGGTGCTGTGACAGAACAACTTGATGAAAAGCTCTATCAGTTGACAGGCGGAATAAAAGTAACTGCCTATGGCGGAGAAAACGAAAATGCATTAACCGTTGCGGCAAGACAGGGAGCTTATGATATAATCGTAACAGAGGATGTAACTCTTGCACCCTCCGGCGGAACAGAAATAAAAATAGCTCTTGCCGACGGAAGAGAAATCGCTCCGAGAAGCGGTCTCGGCGGATGGAACGAATGTGTAATCGACGGAAACAAGGGTATTCTTGCCTTTGATGTTGACTATACAGTTTCTCCCAGAAAGCTTCGCAACGTAAGATTTATAAGAAGCGGCGGCTCGGAGGTTACAATAAAGAAGGGTACGAAGATTGAAACCGAAGCAAGCGGAAAAATTACCAATATCGGTATATTCACTCTTGGCAACGCGGCACTTCACAGAGAAAGCCCCGAAGAGCTTGTTGCAATCTTAAAGGATATGATCAATGCATCAGGAAGCAAGGACAGCTACATTGTATTAACTCCTCTTGAGGGGGATGAGGAAGAGCTTAAACCCTATGAGGAAGCTTACAAAGAAGCATTCGGTGATAAGTGCATCATTACACGAGAAATTTTCTTATCAGAAGAAGCCAAGCAGAAGTTTGACATTGTGGTTAATGACAAAAATATGGCAGACTATGAAAAGAAAAGAGTTCCCGTAGATTTCCTGAGAGGTAAAAACAACAGAGGTCACCTTAATGACTTCGGCTATAACCTTTTGTCCGAAGTGATTTATGAAAAAATGGCAGAACTCGGATACATTGTAAAATAAACTAAAAGGCATTGCCGAATTTTTTGGCAATGCCTTTTTGAATATTTCAAATGAAAAATAGTGTCCTGTTTTAATAAAAAAATGTCTTGTTTTAATATTGACCAAACTGAATTTTGCAGTATGATTATATTAGAACAATAAATCGGGAAAGAGGCGAACGCCATGAAATGCACAAATAAAATTTACCACAAACCCTTTTATCCCATTCCAAGGATGGGGGATGAAGGAAAACCCTATATTTGCAGATTGATTCCTTCTGAGGATGGATTCTCAGGAGATTACTTATATGAAAAGGAACTTTCCTGCACGTTATATTATTCTGTAAACGATGAAGAGTGGAAGAGCACTTCGCTTAACGACAAGCATTTTTCTGTTTCGGGAATACCTGCGGACACAGAATTAAAGGTTTATATAAAATCGGAAAACGGCGAAATGAGCAGAGTGAGAAAAGTAAGAACGGGAATATTACCTCCGGGTGCCACTATCATCAATTATCTCCATCCCGAGGATGACAACTATATCCCCAGCGGACAGTTTCTTGCATCCCCTTGCCTCGCCAGACTTAAGAGCGGTGCGATAATTGCATCAATGGATACCCATATGTGGTACGGAACAGAAAATTTAGTTCCCATATATAAGTCCACGGATAACGGCAAAACATTTAAGTATGTTACAGACCTTACCCAGTTTTTCTGGAGTACGCTTTTTGTACATAAAGATGTTTTGTATATCCTGGGCGTAACAACACTTTTCGGAAACTTACACATTTCCGCTTCCTACGATGAAGGAGAAACATGGACAGTTCCTGTTACATTAATGTACGGTGGCCGTGCTTATTCCTACGGAGCAGGTATCCATAAAGGCCCAATGCAGGTGGTAAACCATAAGGGAAGACTTTATACAACCATAGAATATGCATCCTTTATGGAAAGCAGAAACTTTGGTGTAATGGCAGACTTTTCTCCTGCTGTTATTTCCATTGACGAAAATGACGATTTGCTTTGCCCCGAAAACTGGAAATGCACAGGATTTTCTAACTATGAAGGTAAGTGGAAGGAAGAGTGCGAAAAGAATGCGGTGGAATCTCAGGTAATTGCAGGAACCGGAGCGGTGACTGAAACCAAGGTTAAAAGAGGGGATGCCATTGAGGGCAATGTGGTAGTAGGCCCTGACGGAAAGATTTACAGCTATTTAAGATGGAAGGTTGGAGAAGCAGTGGTATTTTCCATTGACGAAAATGACCCCGAAGCACCCCTTACTTTTGAAAAAATCATAAAAATGCCCGTAACGGATTCTCTGTTCCGCATTTTAAGATATAACGATAAATATTACCTCATAACCAACAGAAAAACCGAAGTTTCGGAAAAGCTTTACAATGGTGGATTCAGAAACGTTTTATCTATATTTTCATCAACGGATTTGGAAAACTGGGATTTCGTTTATGACATTGTAAACAGAGAAAGCGACGATGTAAAAACAACTGGATTCCAGTATCCTGCGGTATTACCTGAAGAGGACGGATTTTTAGTTGCGGTAAGGTCGGCATTTAACAAGCCAAACAATTTTCATGACTCGAACCATATTCTTTTATGGAAGGTTGATAAAGAACTTTTGGGAAATTAAATGCAAGAAGGAGGCTTTTTATGGAATGCTTTAAGCACGGCGAAATAACGGAATTTATACAGTGGTATGATACCGATGGTAATATTATAAACGCAAGTGACGGTGGGGTGATTTTTGCAGAAGGCAAATATCACTGGTATGGTCAGGCACTTCAGGCAAAGCCTATGGCAGGAAATGGAAACGGCGGTCAGGTAACGGTAACGGGAGTGGTAATGTACGAATCCGAGGATTTATTAAACTGGAAATACGAAGGAGTTATTCTTCCGGTCAGCGAGAATCCCGAAAGTCCGCTTCGTGCGCCTATGAGGTTTGAAAGACCAAAAATTATATATAACGAAAAAACAAAACAGTATGTTCTGTGGTGCCATTATGTATGCTATCCCGGCGACCACGGAACAGCAGAAGGAACAGCGGAGGCAGGAATTGCGGTTTGCGATAAAGTGAACGGAAATTACAAATGGCTCGGAACAACAAGACCCCTTGATAAAAAGATAGTGCAGGATTCAACCCTTTATAAGGATGACGACGGAACTGCATATTTCATTTACGACCGTAATCAGATTGATGAAAAGGGAAACGATGACAGATGTCTTTATGTTGTAAAGCTAACGGATGATTATCTTGCAACTACAGAGGAATATGCCCGTATTGATGCGGCATTCTGGAGAGAAGCACCTGCCATTATAAAGAGAAAAGGCAAATTTTATATAGTTACATCGGGACTTACCGGATGGGATTTCAATCAGGCAAAGGCATTCAGAGCCGACAGCCTTATTGGAAACTGGGAAGATATAGGAGACCCCTGCATCGGAGACGATACAAAAACCACCTTCAATTCGCAAAGCAGCTATGCATTCAAGGTTGAGGGGACAGAAGATAAATTTATAATAATGTTTGAAAGACATAATGTGAAAAACTTTTTGGAATGTTCATATATCTGGCTTCCTTTTATATTCAACGATGATGATACCATATCCATCGAATATAAAAAAGAGTGGCGTTTGTAATATTGGCTTGTGTTAAAATGAAAAGGAGGTAATTGGTATGAAAAAGGTTAAAATAGGTGTAATGGGAGCTTTCCGCGGAGAAAGTATGATTAAATATTCTGCGGAGGCAGATAATGCCGAGATAGTTGCGATATGCGATAAAATGGAAGGAAGAGCCAAAGAAATATGCGATAAATATAAGGATAAGAATATTGCATCATACGAAAGCTTTGATGAATTTATAAAGCACGATATGGACGCAGTTGTTCTTGCAAACTATGCAAATGAACACGCTCCATATGCCATAAAATGTATGAGGGCAGGAAAGCACGTATTTTCCGAGGTGCTTCCCGTTCAGACAATGAAGGAAGCGGTAGAACTTATTGAAGCTGTTGAAGAAACAGGTATGATTTATGCCTACGGTGAAAACTACTGCTATATGCCCGCACCTTACGAAATGAGAAGACTCTACAGAAACGGAACTCTCGGAGAATTTGAATACGGCGAGGGTGAATATATACACAACTGTGAGCCTATCTGGGACAAGATAACCTACGGCGAAAGAGACCATTGGAGAAACAATATGTATGCAAACTTCTATTGCACACATTCAATAGGGCCGCTTATCCACATAACAGGTCTTCGTCCCGTTAAGGTAACGGGCTATGAAAGTCCCTTAATTGAAAGAAAGGTGCGAAACGGTGCGAAAAGCGGTCTTTACGGTATCGAAATGATAGAGCTTGAAAACGGAGGAATTGTAAAGAGTATACACGGAGACTTGTATAAAGACTCTATCTGGTACACTGTTTACGGTTCGAAGGGAAGGGCAGAAAGCGCAAGAGAAGATGCAGAAAACGGCGATGTTTCAACTATTTATGTAAATATTGATGAAGAATCAGGCGCATATAACACTAAAAAGCTTGAATGTTATAAGCCTGAAACTGTCTCCCAGGCAGGTGGCTATGGTCACGGCGGTTCTGACTTTTATTCAATGTATCATTTCACTGAAAAAATCCTCGGAAATCCCGAAGCTGATATAATTGGTGTTTATGAAGCACTTGATATGTTCCTTCCCGGTATGTTTGCATACAGAAGCGTGTTAAAGGGCGGAATACCTGTGGAAATTCCGAATTTAAGAGATAAAGCAGAAAGAGAAAAATGGCGTAATGATACAACCTGCACAGATAAATCTGTTGCAGGAGATATGCTTATCCCCGTGTATTCAAAGGGAACTCCCGACATCCCTGATGAAGTGTATGAAAAAGTAAGAAACAAATGGCTTGGGAAGTAAGGTGATTTTGATGGATAAATTTTTTACAGAAGCTTTTGAAAAAATGGACGATGAGGCAAGGGAAAGCTTTTATAAAACGGTGTTCTTAAACGATGACTCGGAATATGCGGCAAAAGTAAGGAACGATTATTACAAAACCAAATTAAAGCATATGGGAGAAAATGTTCAGATAGGTAAGGGTGTTAAGTTTGTAAATCCCGAGTATATAAGCCTTGGAGACAATGTAAGAATATGCGACGATGTCACCTTAATTGCCCGTGGTGAGGGCGGCATAACTCTCGGTAACGGCGTGTGGTTAAACGAAAGAGTTTATCTTGATACCGAAAGTGCAGATACGGGCTACATAAAGATAGAAGATAAGGTTTATATCGGAACGGGAACCACTCTCTTTGGTCATAAGGGACTTGAAATAGGGGATAATGTGCTCCTTGCCCAGAATATCACATTAACGCCTTATTCCCATATTTTTGACGATCCTGAAAGAAATATAATAACCCAGGGCGGACACTCTGAAAAAGTTACAATCGGAAGAGATTCCTACATTGGCATGGGTGTTGATATAATGTACTCAGGTAATATAGGCGAGGGTAGTGTGGTAGGTGCAGGAAGCGTTGTGGTAAAAAGCATACCTCCTTATTCAGTCGCTGTAGGAAATCCTGCAAAGGTAATTAAAAAGCGAGGTTAAAAGATGTACATCTTGGCACAGATTACAGGAGTGCTTGCGGTAGCAAGCTATCTTTTAAGCTATCAGTTTAAAAAACGAAAACATATAATATTGGTTAATGCAACATCAAGCTGTCTTTATGTATTGCAATACATTCTGCTTGGTGCATTTACCGGAGCGGCACTTGACATTTTGTCTGCAATAAACACTTTTGTAGCAGGAAGAAAGGATAAGGGGTTCGTGGCAAAATACCGCAGGGCAGTAATTGTCTGCCTTAACTTGTCCTTTATTCTGGCAGGATTTATTTTATACGAGAATATATTCAGCCTGCTGGCGGTTATGGGAGCAATATTTCAGACAAGCGCATTCTGGATAACGGATGAGAGAATAATAAGGCTGGTATCATTGTTTGGTGCACCTTGCTGGCTTTGCTACAACATTAAAAATATGGCTTTCGGCTCGGCTGTAGGCAGCGTGCTTGCAATAATATCGCTGCTTATTGCAATTTACAGATATGACATTCGTCCGAAAAACAAACAGTAATAAAAAATACCTGATGCAATGCATCAGGTATTTTTTGTTACATCATTTTCTTAAGTCGTTCATTTACTTCGACTAAAAATTCTTCCGTTCCAACCTTTTTCTTTTCGGGAAGGTTTGAAAGAAGATATAAATCTCCTGTCATAACACCTTCTTCGATAGTGTCGATTGTAGCCTTTTCAAGCTTGTCGGCAAAAGCTACAAGGTCTGAAAGGTTGTCAAGCTCGCCTCTTTTTCTTAAAGCGCCTGTCCATGCAAAGAGTGTTGCAACGCTGTTTGTTGATGTTGCTTCGCCCTTTAAGTGCTTGTAATAGTGTCTCTGAACTGTTCCGTGAGCCGCTTCATATTCGTAAACTCCGTCGGGAGAAACGAGAACGCTGGTCATCATAGCAAGCGAGCCATACGCGGTAGAAACCATATCACTCATAACGTCGCCGTCATAGTTCTTACAAGCCCAGATAAATCCGCCTTCGGAACGAATTACACGTGCAACAG
>JAZRHF010000166.1:0-11218 GCA_045644565.1 Clostridia bacterium
TCAAACCCCAAACGTTCTCCAATCTGTTGATATGTCAGTCCTTCAGATTTTAATTGCAACATCTCGTTTTCATATTGTTTTATATGTCTGTACTCTCTGGGCATAAAAAATCCTCCTATGGTAGTTTCTTTAATTCTACCATAGGACGTCTCTTTTTTTTTTTGTCCGTTTTTACCGGTCTTGTGCATTTTCTCACAGTTATTTTTTTATTTACACGCCGCTGTAAGCTGAAAAGCCTCCGTCAACGGGAATTACAATACCCGATACAAAGCTTGATGCTTCGTATGTAAGAAGGTATAAAAGTGTTCCCGAAAGCTCTTCTACATCGCCGAAGCGATTAAAGGGGGTCTGTGATAAAATCTTTTCGGAACGGGGCGTTAAGCTTCCGTCTTCCTTTAAGAGAAGCCCTCTGTTCTGATTGGTTAAGAAAAATCCGGGAGCGATGGCATTTACTCTTATGCCAACTTTGGAAAAGTGAACGGCAAGCCACTGTGTAAAGTTGGAAACAGCCGCTTTAGCTCCTGAATATGCGGGGATTTTGGTAAGGGGAGTAAAGGCGTTCATTGATGAAATGTTTACAATGGTTGCTCTTTCGTTTCCTACCATATCCTTTGCAAAAACCTGGGTGGGAAGAAGAGTGCCGAGGAAATTTAAATTAAATACAAATTCAATTCCGGCAGGGTCCAAATCAAAGAAGGAAACAAGGCCTTCCTTGTCTTCGTCGCCCATTTCATAATATTCTGCAGAGGTTGTGCCCTTGGGATTATTTCCCCCTGCACCATTAATTAAAATGTCAACCTTGCCGAAAGCATCATTTACCTTTGCCTTTGCTTCTTCCAGGCTCTTTTTCTCAAGTACGTTGGCAGATATTCCGATTGCACATCCGCCGTCAGCATTGATTTCTTCTGCCAGCTTTGCTGCTGCTTCGCCGTTTAAGTCAAGAACGGCAACCTTTGCACCTGCCTTTGCAATTACCTTTGCAAAGGATGAGCAGATAACACCTGCGCCGCCTGTTACAACGGCAACAGAGGATGAAAGGTCTGTTTCAAAGGGTAATTTAGTCATAATAACACCTCTTATTTATTCAATGTTTTTTCAACGGCTTCAAAAAGACCTGAAAGATAGGTGGCACCTAATGCTCTGTCAAATAAGCCGTAGCCGAAGCGACCTTCTTCGCCCCAGATCATTCTGCCGTGGTCAGGACGAACATATCCGTCCCAGCCCTTTTCGCAGTAAGCTCTTACTATGCCGTAAATGTCAAGAGAGCCACACTCTGTCTTGTGAGCGGTTTCCGTAAAGTCACACTCGTTTTCTCTCTTTATATTTCTTATGTGAGCAAAATGGATTCTGTCATAGAAGGTGTTTATCATATCAATTATGTCGTTGGATTCTAAAACACCAAGTGAGCCTGTGCAAAGGGTAAGACCGTTGCAGGGCGCATCGTAAAGCTTTAAGAAACGAATTAAGTTTTCCTTGTTGGTGATAACTCTGGGAAGTCCGAAAATGGGGAAGGGAGGGTCGTCGGGATGGATTGCCATCTTGATTCCCGCTTCCTCTGCCGCAGGCATAACGCCGTCAAGGAAATATTTAAGGTTTGTCCATAAATCCTCTTCGGAAATGTTTGAATATGCCTTAAGAAGGCTCTGCATCTCGTCCTTGGTGTAGGAAGAGTCCCAGCCGGGCAGGGACAAATCGCCCTTTATGGGGTCCATCGCCATTGCGGTTTCGTGAACATATGAAAGAGAATTTGAACCGTCGGGGTTCATATGCTTAAGCTCTGTTCTTGTCCAGTCGAAAACGGGCATAAAGTTGTAGCAAACACAGTCAATTCCTGCCTTGCCTAAATTGCGAAGGGTTTCGGCATAGTTTTTTATGTAATAGTCACGTTTGCCCGTACCCATTTTAATGTCCTCGTGAACGGGAACGCTTTCGATAACGGAAAGCTCCAAACCTTCCTTTTCAATATCTTCTTTAAGCTTTAATATACGGTCAAGGGGCCATACTTCCCCAACGGGAATATCGTAAATTGCAGAAACGATGCCTGTTACGTTTGGAATCTGCTTAATGTGAGAAAGTGTAACGGGATCGTCGTGACCGTACCAGCGCATGGTCATTTTCATAAGATAATCTCCTTTCCGTCGTTTTTCGCACTTTCATAAAGAGCGAAAACGGTTTTCAATGTGTTTTCCACATCTTCGTATTTAAGGCCTTTGCCTTCTTTATAAATGTTATAAAATTCTCTTGCGTGACCGCTTCCCCAACAAGCCTTACCCTGATATGTTCCGTCGTCGGAGGCAATTTGCTCACCGTTTTTGTAAAGCTTACCGTCGGTATAGCGGAAGGTGGCGTTTTCAAAGGCAATCTCCAAAAGAGGAGGGGAGTCGAAAGCATTCGCATTTGATGCATAGAAAATTCCCGTAGCACCGTTTTTAAATTTAACGAAAGCTTCAACTGTGTCTTCAACCTCGATTTCTCCCTTTAAGGAGTGGTTTGACATTTTCGATTCGGCAGAAAGCACTTCTCCGCCGAAAAAGCACATCAAATCAAGAGTATGAATTGACTGATTGATTAAAACGCCTCCGCCCTCGGTGGCAATTTTGCCTCTCCAGGCACCTGACTTATAATAAGCTGCCGTTCTGTTCCAGGTCATCATGGCACGGATGCCCTTAAGCTTTCCTATGGAAGAATCCTCTTTGATAATGTTCATTAAGTGAACGATGGATTCGTTGGTTCTGTTCTGGAAAATGCAGTAAAGAGGCGCATCCTTATATTTTTCGGATAAAATAAGTTCGTCCTTTTTCATTACAAGGGGCTTTTCCGAAACAACCATTTTACCTTTTTCAAGGCAAGCTTCAATCATAGGGAAGTGAAGATAGTGGGGCGTGCAGATGTGGAATACGTCAATGGAATCATCGGATAATGCTTCCTCAATGCTGTAAAATGCCTTTGCACCAACCTTTTCGGCACCTTTATCTGCTCTTTCCTTATCGGTGTCGCAAATTGCATAAATTTTAACCTCGTCGGAAAGAGTTGAAAGGGCGTTGATATGGACAGGGGCAATGCATCCATAGCCTACTATACATATGTTTTTCATCAGTTAAATCCCTTCTTCTTAAGGTTATTATAGCTTAATTCCATACAAGCAAAAGGATCTGCGCCATAGCAGTCGTCCTGCTCAACAAAAGCGTAGGGAGCGTTTGCTTTTTCGCATGCATCGAAAATTTCATCCCAGTTTAAGTTGCCTTCAAGAACTTCGGCAAATTTGGGAGTGTTTGTGCCGGGAAGGATTTTTAAGTCTTTAAAGTGAACACCGCTTAATCTGTCCTTGCAATGAAGAAGCCAGGAAGCAGGATCAACTCCTCCTGCAGCAACCCAGTGAACGTCAACCATAAACTTACAGCATTCGGAGGTGTTGTTCAAGAGCGTGTCAAAAATGTATTCTCCGTCAAACTTTGCAAATTCAAGAGCGTGATTGTGATAGGATAATCCCAGATCATTTTTTGAAAGCTCAACCGATACATCGCTTAAAAGCTTTACAAATTCCTTTAAGCCTTCTTTAGATTCCTGATACTCCTTGGGCATCATGCCGATGCCTGCAAAGTCGGCGCCTAATGTTTTATGAAACTCAACCAGAGCGTCGATGTCCTTTGTAAATTCGGGAAAACCTCTGTGGGTAACCTTGATTTCAAGGTTGTGCTTATCTGCAATTTCTCTTATTTCCTTGGCAGGGATAGGGCCGACGCCGGAAACCTGAAGGATTTTATAGCCGATATCGCTTACTCTTTTTAAGGTGGAGTCAAGGTCTTCTGCGGTTTTGCAGAAATCTCTTAAAGTGTAAAGTTGCGCGCCTATTCTCTTATCCATTTTTATTTCCCTCCATCAATATGTGCCGTTGATATCCACGGTCTGGCTTTTAACGCCTTTCTTTTCAGCGGCATTTTTAGCCTTTTCCATCAATCTCTCATAAAATTCTTCGTGGGGGAAGTTGTTAAGGTCGATGGTTTCAAGTCCTCTCCAGGATGATAAATACATTGCACTTGCAAGTGTAACTCCGTTTATACCTTCCTCACCGGGAGCAAGTAAGGGAGTACCGTTTAATACAGCTTCGGCATAGTCGTTTAAGATACCGATGTGCTGGGGACCATTTCCTGAAACATCCATAAGAACATCTTCATATCCGGGGCAACCGAAGGGAGATTCGTTTACTTTGTCGAATTCGGGCTCAGACTGCTTTAATTTCTTAAAGATCATTTTTCCGCTTTCGATAACGATTTTACCTGCATCGCAGGCAATTTCAAGGCGGTTTGTACCGGGAGCCTCGGCTATTGAAGTGATGTATGTGCCGGTTGTGCCGTTGTTATATTTAATGTATGCAGTAACCTCGTCATCAACCTCGATGTCTCTGTACTTACCGAAGGAGCAGTCTGCATAAATAGTGTCGGGCATACCGAACATCCACTGCCACAGGTCAAGCTGATGGGGGTTCTGGTTAACAAGTGTTCCGCCGCCTTCCTTGTCCCAGGTTGAACGCCAGGTTGCACTCTTGTGATATGCATTGGGACGGTACCAGTCGGTAACAATCCAGGAAATTCTCTTGATGTGACCAAGCTCACCGGATTTTATCATTTCACGAAGCTTCTGATACATGGGATTTGTTCTCTGATTGAACATAATTCCGAATACCTTGCCACTCTTTTTAGCCGCTTCGTTCATTTCTAATACCTGCTTGGTGTGAACGCCTGCAGGCTTTTCCGTAAGTACGTTTAAGCCATAGGAAAATGCCTTGATTGCATAGGGTGAATGGTCATAGTGGGGGATTGCTATAAGTACGGAATCGCAAAGACCCGACTTCATCATTTCCTCCGCATCGGAAAAAGCGGGAACTGTGGGATAGTCCCTTTTCGCCTGTTCTAATTTTGCGGGGTCATTATCGCATATTGCGGCAAATTCCATTTTGGGAACTCTGCCTTCAAAAATGTTTTTAGCGTGCTGACGGCCCATATTACCGTAGCCGATTATACCCATTTTTACCTTATTCATATTGTGCCCCATCTCCTTTAACACATTTTTAAGTGACTCATAGGCAAGATTGAATTTAGACTCGTCGCTCTTTTCCTTGCTTACGGTTTCATCTGCGGTGTCGTCAATATCGGAAAGGCCGGTAAATGCACCAAGGTGAGGCTCCAAGCTCAAAAATCCGTAATAGCCCATCTTTTCAAGCTCGCCCAATATGTAGGAAACATTTCCGTCGCCATAGCCTGCGGGAACAACGCTTCCGTCTTCAAATTTTGCATCCTTTATGTGCATATATGCAATGTGGTCTTTCAAAAGCTCAAAGGCTTTCTTTGTATCAACTCCGCACTGAACAAAGTTTGCAGGATCGAAAACCGCCTTAAGGTTCGGGGATGCAACGGTTTCTAAAATGTCAAGGCAACGCTCTGCACTGTCACCGTAAATTCCCTTTTCGTTTTCGTGAAGAAGCATAACCTTGTCCTTTTGGGCAAATTCTGCCATAAGGCGAAGTCTTCTCATAACCTCGTCACGGTATTTGTCATACTCTCCGTCGGGAATGAAGAATGAAAACATTCTTATTGTATTTGCACCTAAAAAGCGCGCTATATAGCAGGTACGCTTGAAGGTTTCGAAGTGGGGCTCAAAATCGTCGGTTATGTTAATTTTGCCGATGGGGGAGCCGATGGATGAAGCCTTTATTCTGTACTCTACCATTTTGGCTTTTAAGGCATTTAAGTCCTCATCTGTTAAAGAGGAGATATTTTTGCCGTTGATGCCCCTGGGCTCGAAAAATTTGATACCCATTTTGTTAAGGGCGGTAAATTGTGTGTCAATATCTGCGGAAATTTCATCTGAAAATCCCGAAATCATAAAATTTGCGTACATTATATACACCTCCTTTTACCATAATAGCAAAATTTTTGTAAATTTACAAGTGCAAATATTGCTTTTTTTATTGCAAATATTGCTCTTTTGTGCTAAAATCGAGAAAAAGGAGGTGGCAAGATGTTGTTTTGCGCAAGCCGGGAATATACAAAAAAGATAAATAACACCTTGTTCAGACTTCATGATCACGATTTTTATGAAGTATACGTCTTTGAAAAGGGCGATTGCGACTATGCCGTTGAGGGTGCCGACTATCCTCTTGAGGAAGGGGATATGATTTTTGTCCGCCCGGGAGAAATGCACCGTGTTCATCACAGGTCTGAAACGGAATATTTAAGAACAGTAATTCAGTTTGACGACGATTTTTTCAAGCATTATGGCTGCGAGCACTATAAGGAAATATTCTGGAATAGAGCCTGCGGAGAAAAAAACAAAATAAGTGCAAAAACAGCAAAAAGCGCAGGCATTACCGAAGCGCTTGATGCCCTTCGAGAAAACCTTAAATGCCGGGATGAAGCCTATGGGAAGTCCCTTGTTATACAAATTTTGTATCTTGCCTATAAAAACGACTGCTTTTCCACGGAAAACACGGGAAAAAAGAGGGTAAAGGACATAGTTGCCTACATAAACGAGCATTTTACGGAAAGGCTTTCTTTGGAGGAAATTGCAGAAAAGTTTTTCATAACCAAATATCACTTGACAAGAATTTTCAAGGAAGCCACGGGGCACACGGTAAATGAATATATAAGGCTTAAGAGGATAAGAAGCGTTGAAGAGCTTTCCGACGAAGAAACCCTTTCCGAGGCGGCGGCAAAGTCGGGCTATAAGGACTATTCCTCGTTTTACAGAGCATATGTAAAAGCCAACGGAAAACCGCCGAAAAAAGAGCTTAAAAGGCGGACAGACAATTGACAAAAACAGGAGTTTTCGGTATAATTAAAAAAACTTTAAAAAGGCGGGACATTATGAAGGTTTTTGACGCACACGTTCACATTTTCCCCGAAAAAATTGCGGAAAAAGCAACCCTTGCAACAGGGGACTATTACGGTGTTAAAATGTACAGCACAGGAAATATTGAAAATATAGAAAAAGAGCTTTCCAAGGGAGTAATCACAAAGTGCCTTATCCACTCCACGGCAACAAGAGCCGACCAGGTAGAACATATAAACAGCTATATCGCATCCCTGGTGGCTGAAAATGACAGATTTGTCGGCTTTGGAACTATGCACGCAGGCTATGAAAATATAAAAGAGGAAACGGACAGAATAATTGCCCTCGGGCTTCTCGGCATAAAACTTCACACGGATTTTCAGGGCTTTGCCATTGACGATGAATCGGCGATGCCCATATACGAAGCGGCAAGGGGGCGCCTTCCTGTTTTATTTCACGTTGGGGATACAAAGTCTGACCTCTCTGCCCCTGAAAGAGTTGCGAAAATTTGCGAAATGTATCCCGATTTAACGGTTATCGCGGCGCACCTTGGGGGTTACAGCGTATGGGACAGGGCAGAGAAAGCCCTTGTGGGAAAATATGAAAATCTTTACTTTGATGCGTCAAGCTCCATTGATTTTATGGACTTGGATCAGGCAAAGAGAATTATTAAAAATCACGGTACGGACAAGGTTTTGTTCGGCTCCGATTTTCCCATGCACAATCCAGAAGGAACGATTGAAAAGCTTTTAAGCCTGGGATTTTCGAAAAAAGACAATGAAAAAATGTTTTATAAAAATGCAGAAAAACTTTTGAAGATAAAGATTTAAGGAGGCGTTGATATGTTATACAAGGGTAATAAAGAAAAAGGAATAAGCAAAGAGCTTTTTAAAAACCCCGGAAGTGAATACAGAGGCGCGCCCTTCTGGTCGTGGAACTGTGTTCTTTCCGAGGAAGAACTCTTAAGGCAGATTGAAATATTTAAGGAAATGGGCTTCGGTGGCTATCATATGCATGTCAGAAGCGGTATGGCAACAAGATATTTAAGTGATGAATTTATGCATCTTATAAAATCCTGCGTTAAAAAGGGCGAGGAAATCGGTCTTCTTCCCTGGCTTTATGACGAGGATCGCTGGCCCTCCGGTCAGGCAGGCGGTTTTGCAACGAAAGAATTTAAAAACCGTATGAAATACATCGTTTTCACTCCCGCTTTGGAAGAATATGTACCGTTTGAGGAAGCACTTGAAACCGGAAAGCCCTATCTTCTTGCAACCTATGATGTTGTGCTTAATTCAGACGGTACATTAAAGAGCTATAAAATGATTGATGTCGATACAGATGCGGAAGGCAAAAAGTGGTATGCCCTTGTAAAGCATCATTTCGGCGGCGGCTGGCACAACGACCACGGCTATGTTGATTCCATGAACGATGAGGCTATGGTAGGATTTATAAATCTCACCCACGAGGCATATAAGCGTGAAATAGGGGAAAGCTTTGGTAAAACCGTTCACGCCATTTTTACAGACGAGCCTCATTTTGCGGGAAAACAAGTGCTTTCTTTCTCTTCGGAGCCTCAGGCACTTTCCCTTCCCTGGACATACGATTTTGACGAAACCTTCAATAAAATGTACGGCTTTTCTTTGGTATCCCGCCTTCCCGAGGTTGTGTGGAATCTTCCCGAAAACAAGCCCTCCTATGCAAGATACTGCTATCACGACCATACGGCAGAGCGTTTTGCAAATGCCTATGCAAAGCAGATCGGTGAGTGGTGTGAAAAGCACGATATAAGCCTTACAGGTCATATGTTATCAGAGCCCTTATTAAAAAGCCAGACAAACTCCTGCGGTGAAGTTATGAGAAGCTTATCCCATTTCGGAATCCCCGGAATTGATATGCTTTGCGACCTTCGTGAATACACCACAGCAAAGCAGGCACAGTCTATAAAAAATCAGTACGGCAGGGAGGCACAGGTTTCCGAGCTTTACGGCGTAACCGACTGGGACTGCGATTTCCGTACATATAAAATTTCGGGCGACTGGCAGGCGGCTTTAGGCGTAACTGTGAGAGTACCCCATCTTTCCTGGGTTTCCATGAAGGGTATGGCAAAGCGTGACTATCCCGCAACCTTTAACTATCAGGCTCCCTGGTATAAGGAATATCCCTGGATTGAAAATTATTTCGCAAGGGTAAATACCGCTCTTACAAAGGGTAAGGCGGCGGTTAAAGTCGGCGTAATCCATCCCGTTGAAAGTGCTTGGCTTGCCTATGGTCCCAATGACCTTTCGTCCGATGAAATGAACAAGCTTGAAGCAAACTTTGACAATATCACAGAGTGGCTTTTATTCGGTCAGGTGGACTTTGACTATATCTCCGAATCTCTCCTTCCCACACAGGTAAAGGAAAGCGCAGGCGGACTTAAGGTTGGCGAAATGGAATATGATGCCATTGTTCTTCCTGCTCTTAAAACGATAAGAGGAACAACCCTTTCAATCCTTAAGGATTTTGCATCCCGTGGCGGAAAGGTAATAATTGCAGGTGATGCACCCATCTATATAGACGGTCAGGAAAAGGAAGGCGCTTGTGAACTTACCGCACTTTCCAAAAAGGTTGATTTCAATAAAATTGACATACTTAATGCCTTAAAGGAGCAGCGTGACATTGAAGTGAGAAAGGATGACGGCTCCGAGGCAGACCGTTATCTTTACAATATGAGAATAGACGGGGATGTAAAGTATCTTTTCATTGCCAACGGAAAAAGAGAATCCCTTTATAAAAAGGGTAACCCCGTATACAGAAAAATTCAGCGTCAGAACTTCCGTGACACCGTGGAAGCAGAAGGCATAAGAGTAAAGATTAAAGGCCACTACAAGCCCGTACTTCTTGATGCATTGACAGGGGAAATGAAGGAGTGCACATATACTGCAAAGGACGGATACACCGTAATTCCTAAAACCATGTACATTTACGACTCCCTCTTGTTTATGCTTACACCTTCAACTGAAGGCTCCTTCACGGAAGAAGTAAAGAGCTATGAGTTTATTAAAGAAATAAGAATAACCGACAAGGTGGAATATAAGCGCCACGAGGATAACGTATTAATCCTTGATATGGCAACGGCGAAAATGGGCGATATGGAAATAAAAGAGCCCGAGGAAATGCTCCGTCTTGATACTGCGTTAAGAAAGCCCCTTGGAATCCGCCGTGCGGACGGTTGCGGAACACAGCCCTGGGTATATCCCGAAGACAGCAAAAACGAAGAGGTTACCCTTACCTTCCGTGTTGAAAGCGAAATTGAAGCAGATTGCCTCATAGCCTTTGAGGAAATGGATTCCTTAAAGGTAAACGGCGAGGATGTAAAAATTGAAGAAGTGGGATACTTTGTTGATAAGGATATCCGCACCGCAAAAATGCCCCGTCTTAAAAAGGGAACAAACGAAATTGTGGTAACTGCTCCCATAGGAAAAAGAGTAAGCCTTGAAAACTATTTCCTTATAGGAGATTTCGGAGTTGAACTTGAAGGCTCGGTAAAGACAATAACGGAAAACAAGGAAAAAATTTCCTTCGGCTCAATCACAAATCACAAAATGCCCTTCTACGGCGGAAATGTCTCCTATTTTGCGGAATTTGACGCAGAGGAAGACTGTAAGGTTGAATTTATCACAAACTATTACAGAGGCGAATTTGTAAAGGTTATCCTTGACGGAGTTGACCTTGGAAACATCGTAATTATGCCCTATAACATAATGACCGAAATAAAGAAGGGACACCACAAGGTGGAATTTGTCCTTTACGGAAACCGCTTCAATTCATTTGGCGCACTTCATAACTCCAGCGACGAAATCTGGCGTGATCCCGGTTGCTACTATGCAGCAGGAACAAACTTTACCTATGACTATATGGTAAAGCCCACGGGAATTATCACATCACCCGTTATAAGATTATTTAAATAATAGAAACGGCTGAACGATTGATTTCGTTCAGCCGTTTTGAATTATGGGGTTTTAGTTGAGTAAAGTCTGTTATTTTCTGAATACAAACAAATATTCATGAGCTATGAGTAAAAAATTATATTTCACACTATTTGTTTTCCAATATCCTGTAGCTTTGCAATTATGTTGTTCTTTTATGATAAGTTCTTTCAATTTAAAGCCTGCATCTTCAAATATCCGCATTACTTCAAAAGACATAGGTATCATATGACCTTTTTGTCTTGTATCACCCATAAGCACCGCACAGAACTTATCTTTTTTAAGTACACGATAACTTTCTTTTGCCACTTTTTTCATTTCTTCAAGAAAATCTTTTACTTTTAATTGTGACAAGTCGTCTTCGATACCATCACTATATTTGATAATGTCAGCATAAGGTGGGTGGGTGCATATCAAATCAA
>JAZRHF010000167.1:0-12024 GCA_045644565.1 Clostridia bacterium
AAGATAATAAGAATAGGTGCAGATGTTGACCATTATATGAGAAAAAAGACAGCCCTTTGCTTTGATTATGTAAATAAGAAGATAATTTCTGAAGTATAAAATGAAGGAGAATCGGTATGGATACTATTACATTAACAAAAAAACTTACAATGAAAAAGCAGTATGACATCATTGTATGCGGTGGCGGTGTTGCGGGTGTTGCGGCAGCGGTTACTGCGGCAAAGGAAGGTCATTCTGTTTTGATTCTGGAAAAATCAAATATTTTAGGCGGTCTTGCAACGCTTGGTCTCATAAATCTTTTTGTTCCTATGTGTAACGGACGCGGAAAGCAGATTATATTTGGTCTTTGCGAAAAATGGGTTAGACTTAGTGCAGAGGTGGGCTTTGATACAATTCCCGAAGAGTGGAAAAACGGAGAGCCGAAAGAGCCTACAAACGTAAGATACATACAGAGATTTTCTCCCGATATTTTTGCACTTCAGCTTACGGAGGAAATCGTAAAATCGGGGGCAGATATCCTCTTTGACTGTATCGCCTGCGAGCCTGTAATGGAAGGTAACATCTGCAAGGGCGTTATTACGGAGAGTAAAGGCGGTACCGAATATTACGGCTGTAAAATGTTAATTGACGTAACGGGAGACTGTGACGTTCTTCGCCACGGCGGTGTTCCTGTTGTTACGGGTGAAAACTTCTTCACATATTCGGCTAAAATGATTACTCTTGATTCCTGCGAAAAGGCAGTTAAGGAAAAGAACATTTACCGCGCTTTCATAGGAATTTCCGGCGGTGGAGTAAACCTTTTCGGCGACAATCAGCCTGCGGACGTTCCGAAATGGTCGGGACTTACTGCTGAAGAAGTAACGGATTATCTTATAAGAAATCAGCTTCTGGTACTTAAGAGATTAAAGGGAACAGACCGTTTCGGCCGTGAAATAACACATCTTCCTTTTATGCCTCAATTCAGAACTACCTGCCGTCTTGACGGCGACTATGCATTAAAGGTTAGTGATGCATACAAGCATTTTGATGACTCAATCTGTGCGATAAACGACTTTGAACACAGAGACCATCTTTTTGAAGTGCCTTTAAGATGTATAACAAGAAAGGACTATCCCAATATGCTTACAGCGGGAAGATCGGCATCCGGTGAAGGCTATGGCTGGGATGTTTTGAGAGTTATTCCTCCTGCAATTATCACAGGTCAGGCGGCGGCTCATACTGCGTGTATGGCAATAAGAGACAAGGTTAATGCTGCGGATGTAAATATAACCGCACTTCAGAAGAAACTTGAAAATGATGACATTATGGTTCATTTCCCCGACGAATATGTACCCGAGGATAAAACTGTTGTTATTCACGGCAAAAATGCTGTGGAGATTGACGGCGGACATATGTAAAATATAGTTTCGGAAGTGTATGTAATGGATGCGAATGAAAAAAAGTTTAAAATGATGACGGAAACGCCCGTTGAACCACTCATAATGCGCCTTGCGGTGCCCACAATAATAAGTATGCTTGTTACGGCATTTTACAATATGGCAGACAGCTTTTTTGTGGGTAAGCTGTCAACGGAAGCGACGGCGGCTGTTGCGGTTGTATTTTCCCTTATGGCGGTAATTCAGGCGCTTGGCTTTTACTTTGGCCACGGCTCGGGAAACCTTATATCAAGGGAGCTCGGAAAGAGAAACTATAATGAAGTGTCTTACTTTGCATCAACCGGCTTTTTCTCTGCTGTTATTGTGGGAATCATCCTTTGCGTGACGGGGCTTATATTTGCACCGGGACTTGCAAAGCTTCTTGGCGCAACACCCACCATATTAAAAGAAGTTGTTGACTATATGCGAATTATCCTTGTGGGAGCGCCATTTATGATGGCATCCTTTGTGCTTAACAATCAGCTCCGCTATCAGGGAAGCGCAATGTATGCAATGGTGGGAATTGTTACAGGTGCCGTTATAAATATAGTACTTGACCCGATTTTGATTTTTAAGTGCAATATGGGTGTAACAGGTGCAGCTGTGGCAACCGTAATAAGTCAGATAATAAGCTTTTGCCTTCTCCTTGTGGGTATGAGTAAGGGAAGCGCAATAAAGCTTTCGGTAAAGAATTTCAGGGCTGATTTTAACTATCAGAAAGAAATTTTCAAATGCGGATTTCCATCGCTTTTACGTCAGGGGCTTGGCAGCGTGTCGGGAATGATATTAAATCACGCGGCAGGAGCGTATAATGATGCGGCAATTGCGGCAATCGGAATTGTGACAAGGGTTGCTATGTTTGCAAATTCGGCTCTCATCGGCTTTGGCCAGGGCTTCCAGCCCGTTGTCTCCTTAAACTACGGAGCAAGGCGGTTTGATCGTGTAAGAAAATCCTTCTGGTTTTGCGTAAAGGCATCATTAGGATTTCTTATAATAATATCGGCTCTTGGATTTATCTTTTCGGGAGAAATTGTTTCTGCATTCAGGGATGATGCCGAGGTTATAAGGATAGGCTCATTTACCCTTAAAGCATATGCTGTGGCATTTCCGCTTAATTCTATTATCGTAATGTGCAATATGCTTTTCCAGTCGACGGGAAAAACTGTTTCGGCATCATTTATGGCATCGGCAAGACAGGGACTTTTCTTAATTCCTTGCATATGGATTTTAGACGGAGTATTCGGTCTTACGGGGCTTCAGCTTGCCCAGTGTACGGCGGACTTTTTAACCTTTGGCTTTGCCATTCCGCTTCTTATAAATTATCTTAAAAAGCTTTCAATGGAGGAAAGGAAGTCTGTAAATGAAAGTATTACTTGACAAAAACAAAAACTTTTATAAAGGGAATATGCATTGCCACAGCACTTTATCCGACGGTACTTTTACTCCTTATGAGCTTAAGGAAATGTACAAGGCTAAAGGCTACAGCTTTCTTGCCATAACCGACCACGAACATGTTAACAATAACTCCTATCTTGATGATGAGGACTTTTTGACTATAACAAGTGCGGAATATGCAATAAAGCAGTTTCCGAAAGAGTCAACACTGGTTAATATGAACATGAAGGTGTGTCATCTTAACATATATGCAAAAAAGCAGGACAACGACTATTCTGTGTGCTATAATTCTGTGCTGGACCATTTCTCAAAAGGGAATAAAATTAATAAAGACGATGTTGATTATGAGCGAGTTTACGGAAAAGACGGAATAAACGACCTTATAAAAAGGATAAATGAAGCGGGCTTTTTCGTTGCCTATAACCATCCCCGCTGGTCGCTTGAAAACTATGGCGATTACGGCGGATATGAGGGCTTATGGGGCGTTGAAATATTTAATACAAGCGTAAACGATATCGGTATTTATGAATACGACATAAACGTGCTTGACGACTTTTTAAGAGACGGAAAGAAAATTTTTGCAACAAGCGGTGACGATAATCATAATCATAACAAGGAAAATCCCTTAAGCGATTCCTTCGGAACATTCGTAATGGTAAATGCAGAAAGTCTTGCTTATGACAATATTATTGACGCTCTTCTTAAAGGGGAGTTTTACACATCAACAGGCCCCGTAATTGAGGAACTTTACGTCGATGCGGGGGAAATTTATATAAAGTGTTCTCCTTCCGCTAAAATAACTCTTTCAACAAAGGGAAGAAGGTCGGCAAGATGCGATATGAAAGGTTCGCCCCTTACGGAAGCTTCGTTTGAAATAAATGAAAAGGACGAATATATAAGAATTGACGTAATTGATGAAGTGGGGAGAAGAGCAAACACTCAAGCCTATTTTATAAATGAACTGTAAATGAAAAGATGAGGCAAAGCCTCATCTTTTCATTTACAGGAAATAGAAGTATAGGGGGCAAGTTCAAGACGGATGAAATAGCCCTTGTCGTGCTTACACACGGGACAGCTTTCGGGGGCTTCTTTTGAATTTATTATATTTCCGCAATTTAAGCAAACCCAGTCAACTGAAATGTCGGAAATGAAAAGCTGATTCTTTTCCATAAGGTCAGCTAAAAGTGCAAAGCGGTCTCCGTGAGACTTTTCTATTTCGGCAATGCTTGTAAAGGCTGCGGCTACAATGGGGTAGCCTTCCTCTTTTGCGGTTTCGGCAAAAGATTTATATACGGAATCGTGCTCCTCGTATTCGTTGTGCTTTGCGGCTTTTAAAAGCTTTATGACAGAATCGTAAATGTCGATGGGGTATGTGCCGTCTATTTTTATATTTTCCCCGGACAAGTCACGAAGGAAGTTATAAAATACTTCGGCGTGTTCCTTTTCCTGATTTGCGGTGTAGGTAAATACCTCTGATATTACATAAAGGTTTGCGCATTTAGCCTGATTTGCGGCAAAGGTATAGCGGTTTCTTGCCTGAGATTCTCCTGCAAAAGCTTTCATTAAATTTTCTTTTGTTTTGCTGTTAGTAAATTCTGACATTATAAATCCTCCTTTTTTAAAAAGTATTTACAAAAGTGGAGGAGGTTATACAAAAAAATCGGTGTGGAAATCCACACCGATTTTTGTTTTTTATTTCGCACTCTTTATGGTAACGGTTCTTGTATCGTTATCCCAACCAACTTCAGCCCCGAGAGCTTCTGAGATGGCACGAACGGGAACCAGAGTTCTTCCGTCCTGAATGAAGGGAGCAACGTCAAGCTCTGTTCTTTTGATTTCACCGATTAAGATGTTGCAAAGCATCAAAACCTTTGTATCAACCATAAGATCAATGATTTTTTCTCTGTATGTAGCACGGATCATTTTTGATTCGGGAATCCATGTTACATCAGCGCCGAGTTCTTCGAAGATAATTCGCATGGGGACCATTGTGCGTCCTTCTACAATGATAGGGGGGACATCGGGTTCCAATTTCTTTCCGTCAACAACGATGGAAATGTCCGAAGCAGAGGCACAAATTGAAAAAATCATACAAAATAAAAGTAAAAGGGAAATAAGCTTTTTCACGGAATCAATCCTTTCAAAAAAAATACCAACATAGATATAATATCATATAATTGACAACAAAGCAATAAAAAAATGATAAACTGCCAAGAAAAAATATGGGAGTGACACCCCTCAACTTAATCAATCAGAAAAGATTGATTGTAACTGTTTGGGTTTCGCCGTTCCAGTCAACCTTATAACCAAGATTTTCAGAAATGAATCTTAATGGAATTAAAGTTCTTCCGTCCTGAATGAAGGGGGGAGCGTCCATCTCAACACATTTGTCGTTTACATAAGCCTGATTATTATCGATTGCAACTATGACGGTAGCTTTGTCAGTCTTAACGGTGGCGGATCTTGTGTCGCCGTTCCACTCGATTGCAGCACCTGCAATTTCAAAGATGCCTCTTACGGGAACGAAGGTACGTCCGTCCTTAATGATGGGAGCAACATCAAACGAAACGGGAACTTCAATAGCATCCGTAACCTTTGTGATGGTTGTATTTCCGATTGTAAGCTTAATTGCTTTTACATCTTTTTTGCCGTCAGTTTTTTCGGGATACATATAAAATTCCGACATTGCCGCATAACCGTTTACGGTTGTTACAAACACAAACTTAAGCTTTCTTAAAGTGATGTTTTCGCCAAAGTCTATAGTCTGTGATTTTAATGCAAGGGCATCGGCAGTTCTGTCAAAGCTTCCTGATTTTGTGAGTTTGTAATCGCCGTCTTCGCTGTCAGATGTGTAAATTTCATAGGACAGGGGATAGCCGTTGGCATCGGTATAGGAATCGAAGCCTACGCCTGAAACTACCGTTGTTTCGGGAAGCAGAATTTCAAAATGGTGGGGCGGAGTTTTTATTGTAATATCGGCAACAAAGCTTGTTTTGGTGCTTCCGTCTGTAAGATGCTTCGGATTGCCTCTTGTTCCTTCAACGGAGGAGGCGGTGATTGTCCACTTGCTTCGATCCGAAAGTACAGGGTTATTAACACCTTCTACCTTTACGGGATAACTTGCGTAGGTTTTGTTATCGTGCTTTACATAAAGAATTGTTTCGCCTTCAGATACACCCTTTAATGTATAGGTGTCATTATCAAAAACAGCAACAGAAGGATCGGCAGTGGTAACGGTAAGTCCGTAACTTGCGTTGTAATATGTGCTTGTAACCACGGGAACAGCAACTACATCTTCATTTGCCATAAGGGTAAAGCCTTTTTCGGAAACCTCGTTTCCCTCAAAGTTATAAAGAGAGGCATAGACAACCGGTTCAGTGTTTCCTGACAGTATAAGGCTTATTACTCTTCCTGCTTCGTCGCCAAGCTCGTTATAGCCCTTCTGTCTGTGATGAAGGTCGGGCTTTACTTCGGCATAGGTTTTAGGTCTTTCGTATCCGAAGTATGCCTTGAAAGCATCTGCATCGGGATATTTTTCTGAGAAATAGTCTGAAACACCTTCGTTTGTACGCCATATATCGGTGTTCATAACAAGGTAGATGTTCTTGTGTTCTTCCTTTTGGGAGTTTCCGAGGTAGAACTGGGAAAGGCGGGGACCTGACATATAAAAATCCTTATCTCCGTTTGAGTTTACACCTGCACGAACAAGCCAGATTCCGGCATAGCTGATGCCAATATCCTTTTTCCAGCCGTCGTACATATTCATAAACATTTCGGTATATTCTTCCATTGTATTGACACTTGCGGTTCCGATACCGTCGGAGCAACCCTGAAGCCAGAAGAAACCGGTTTTGGATTCATCAAGGATATAGTGTGGGTTTTCTGCGATTAATTCTTTGACCTTGTTTACATAGTTTACGGTGTAGGTATATGCTTTGTGGGTTTCTTTCGTGGGATCGAAATCGTCCATTATCCGGGCGCAGATACCTGTGTTTATTACCCATACTGTCATATTCCATTCGTCGGAAAGACGGGCACCAAGCTGATTCGCTTCGGCTGCTGACCATCCCTTCGCAGCCCATGAGCCTGTGGCTACACTTTTGGAAGGAGCACCGCCGTGCTCTGCGGCGTAAATTGCCTCGTCCCAGGTTACGCTTGATAAGGGAAGGGAACAGTTCATAGAGTTGGTTACAAGATAGCGGCCTTTATAGTCACCCAGCGCCGAGGGGGCTTCAAGGTAGTTGGAAGAGTCTCCTGCGGCATTACTCTGACCTGTTACAATTACAAGCGCCATATTGGCTTTCAAGGTCTTTATAAGATAAAACTTTTCATCTGCTTTAAGGATAGCTCTTCCGAGACCGGTGGCGGTAATTATACCTTCCTCACAGCTTACGGCACTGCTGTCTGAAAGCTCGGCACCGTCTTGAGATACGCTCTGGAATAAAAGCTTTGCCGAGGGTATAGTTATTGTGTTTTTGTAGGGAAGGGTAACGATTTTTGCACCAAGTTCCTTTGCGGCTTCATCAAGGATTTCTTCAACCTCTGATGGTGTTGAGGCATTTTCTGCCTCGGCTTTATAGGAAGCTGTATCCTTTGAATATGCATCAAGCTCTTTAGAGGCGTTCGACTTCGCACTTTCAAGTATGGATTTTGAGTTTTCGGCGAAAACTGCCTGACATAAGCATAATGTTAAGATAAGTACAAGCAATAAAAAATAACGTATTTTCATTTTGATCCCTTCCTTAATATAATCTTAAGTTTATTATAGCATTAAAAGACAGCTTTGTACAGATATTAATTTAAGGAGCTCCGCCGGAACATATTTTTGTTGATTTTTCAGGTATAATGATGTAAAATGTATAATAGAAGAATATATGCTGTTATTATTTGTGTCAAAACAGAAAGGATTGATTTTATGTATTATATACTTTTGGCAGAAGGCTTTGAAGAAATTGAAGCTCTTACACAGACCGACGTTCTTCGCCGTGCGGGGATTGAAGTGAAAAACGTTGGAGTAACGGGAGAATTTGTTACAGGCTCACACGGAATTACGGTTAAATCGGATATCGGAATAGATGAGGCGGCAAAGGTGGTTCCCGAGGGTATTATTCTTCCGGGCGGAATTCCCGGAACTCCCAACATTGCAAAGTGCGAAAAGGCGGTTGAACTTATAAAGAAGGTAAATGAAGCCGGCGGACTTGTTGCGGCAATTTGTGCAGCACCCTCGGTGCTTGGGGAAATGGGACTTCTTGAGGGAAGAAAGGCAATATGCTATCCGGGATTTGAGGATAAATTGAAAGGTGCCGTTGTAACCCTTGAAAAGGTTGTTGTTGACGGAAATATTATCACATCAAGAGGAGCAGGTACTGCGATGGATATGGCTCTTGCATTGGTTGAGTATATAACGGGAAAATCTTCCGACAAGCTTTCTGAAGCTATGATTTATGGATAAAAAAGGAATAAGAAATTTAGGTAAGCTTTTAAGGAAAGGTGAGAAAATTGAAAACTTTGAAGAAAAGGTATATTCTCATCTTTCAATGACGGAGGAATACAAAAAAGCCTCCATCGTTATGATTTACTTGAATCTGCCTGCGGAAGCTCCTACTGGTGAAATCGTTAAAAAGATTCTGTCTGACGGAAAAAGAGTTTGTGTTCCCGTAACGGAGAATTTTATTATAACGCCCTGCGAAGTTTCGAAATCCACGACTTTTCTTACAGGAGCATTTGGCGTAAGAGAGCCTTCGGAAAGAAAAACGGTGAAAGCAGAGGAGATTGATGTTTGTATAATTCCGGGGCTGTTGTTTGACAGGCGTGGAAATCGGTGCGGCTACGGAAAAGGTTGCTATGACCGATTTCTTGAAGGAAACGGGTGCGTGAAAATCGGACTCTGCTTTGAAAGTCAGCTTGCAGAGAGTTTTCCTTCGGAGGAATATGATGTTAAGATGAATATGATAATTACTGAAAAGGGCTTGATTACTTGTGAAAAATAAAAGAATGAAAATTTTCTTGCTTGCAGCATCAGTGATATTGCTGTTGTCAATGCTGAGCATCGTAATTGACAGAATCGGTCTTGGCGGAGAAAGCGTTGTTATAGAGATAAACGACGGGGAAAGTTTTGCTTCGGTTATCGGAAAAATGAAAGATGCGGGAGTTATACGGCATAAGCTTTTATTCAGAAACTATGCCGTAAGCGAGGGTGCGGATATTGCCCTTAAAGCGGGAAAGCATATAATGCATAAGAACATGGGCTATAAAAAAGCGGCAGGAGAGCTTATAAGCTACGGCGAAGAAGAGAACACTGTGATGTTAACTGTGCCCGAAGGCTATGAACTTAAAGAAATTGCGGCACTTGTGCATGAAAAAATCGGAATTTCCGAAGAACAATTTCTTAAAGCAGCAGAAGCGGATTACGGGATGAAATATGCAAAAGATATTCCGCAGCGTGCAGGCAGGCTTGAGGGATATCTTTTTCCGGATACATATGAGTTTTATCTCTCGGACGATGAAGTGGCTGTGATAAAGAAAATGCTTTCAGGCTTTGAAAGTGTTTGGACGGAGCAATTTGAGGCACGCAGGAAAGAACTTGGTATGAGTGTGGATGAAGTGATAATTCTTGCATCTGTCATTGAAAGAGAAGCGGGAAGCGAAGCGGAAATGGGGAAGGTGTCCTCTGTTTTTCATAACAGACTTGATATAGGAATGGCTCTTCAATCCTGTGCAACTGTTCAGTATGTTCTTCCTGAAAGAAAGGATGTATTGTCAATAGCAGATACTAAGATAGAATCCCCCTATAACACATATCGTTATCCCGGTCTTCCCAAAGGACCTATTGCAAACCCCGGTAAGGCGGCAATCCGGGCGGCACTTTATCCCGAGGATACGGATTATCTCTACTTTAAGTTAAATGATGACGGAATAACGGTGTTTTCCAAAACACTTTCGGAGCATAACAGTAAATAAAAAAGCTTGTGGCATTGCCACAAGCTTTTTATCTTTTCATCCAGATGTTTCCGAAGGACTCGTAAAACCATCGTATAATATCACGGATAGGGGTAGCATTTAATGAATAGATAATCTTTTGTCCCATACGCTTATCGGTTATAAGCCCGGAAGATTTTAAAACTGCCAGATGTCGGCTTACAGAAGGCTTTGTGATGTTGAATTTTGATGCAATATCTCCTGCCGACATATCGCGGCTTCCCAGCATCTCTAAAATCTTTCTTCTGACAGGGTCTGAAAGTGCTTTGAATATCTCGTCGTTCATAGAAATTCTCCTTAAATAATTAGCTAATTGTCTAAATATCAAATATAGAAAAAATTCCTGAAAGTTTCGAGGAATTTGTGTATATTTTTAACAAAAAACGGGCTTTTAGGTATTGACTTAAGAGTTTTTATTTGATATAATAATAATCCATACTGTAAAGTGGTCGAATATGCCCTTACGGTATGATAATAGCACATATTCAGCATAATTGCAAGGATTTTTTTACAATTTTTTTAAGCTTTTCAAAGCTTGGAAAGGAAGGTCTGTATGGCAGAATTTAATTCATTCGGCGCAAGAGACGAAAAGTTCTTTAATGACATCTGCGACAGGGTTAAAGGAACAGGCGTTACATTGCATCCGGAAAAAATGGGAAAGAATACCAGGCTGAGCTTTTCTAAGATTGATGAGGTTCTTGAAATGCCTAACCTTATCGATGTTCAGAAAAAGTCTTATCAGTGGTTCCTGGAGGAAGGATTAAAGGAAGTATTCCGTGATATCTCTCCCATTAAGGATCACAACGGCACACTCATGCTTGAGTTTATCGATTATCATCTTGACGATAAGCCTAAGTATTCTATCGAAGAGTGCAGAGAGCGTGATGCTAACTATGCGGCTCTTTTAAAGGTAAGAGTAAGACTTATCAATCTGGAATCAGGTGAAATTAAGGAGCAGGACATCTTTATGGGTGACTTCCCCTTGATGACCGATCAGGGTACTTTCATTATAAACGGTGCTGAAAGAGTTATCGTATCTCAGCTTGTTCGTTCTCCCGGTATATATTATACCAAGGACAGAGACAAGAACGGTAAGCCCTTAATCAGCTCTCAGATGATTCCTAACCGCGGTGCATGGCTTGAGTATGAAACTGACTCAAACGACGTTTTCCATGTTCGTATAGACAGAACAAGAAAGCTTCCCGTAACACAGCTTATCAAGGCGTTGGGCGTTGATACAGAAGCTGAAATTATGGAAGTATTCGGCGAAGACGAAAGACTCAGAAGCACCTTGGAAAAGGATCCCACCGCTAATAAGCGCGAAGCTATGTTTGAAATATATAAGAAGCTTCGTCCCGGTGAACCCCCCACAGATGACAGTGCGCAGACTCTCATCAACAACCTTTTCTTCGATCCTAAGAGATACGATCTTGCTAAGGTTGGACGTTATAAATATAATAAGAAGCTTTCCATGATCGGAAGAATTTCCGGCCATACAGCTGCAGAGAACATAGTGGATCCCGATACAGGTGAAATTATCGTTGAAGCAGGTAAGGTTATTACAAAGGAAGATGCCAAGAACATCGACTATGCAGGTGTAAACGTTGTAATGGTTTACCCCGGAAGCAAGGCGGTTGAAGCAGGCGCATCTCCCGTGAAGGTATTCTCCAATGACATGGTTCATGCTGAAAAATACCTTGATTTTGATCCTAAGGAATTCGGAATCACCGAAAAGGTTGTTCGTGAAGCTCTTATGGACATTATCGAAAACAGCGAAAACGAAGAAGCTTTGAAAGAAGCTCTCGTAAATCGTCATGACGAGCTTATTCCCAAGCACGTTACAATTAACGATATCTTTGCATCCATCAATTATGCTGCTAATTTAATAAACGAAATCGGAAGCGATGACGATATTGACCACTTGGGTAACAGAAGACTCCGTTGCGTAGGTGAACTTTTACAGAACCAGTTCCGTATGGGTCTTGCGAGAATGGAACGTGGCGTAAGAGAAAGAATGTCCATTCAGGAACTTGATTCCGCTACACCTCAGAGCCTTGTTAATATCCGTCCTGTTGTTGCAACAATTAAGGAGTTCTTCGGTTCATCACAGCTTTCACAGTTCATGGACCAGAACAACCCTCTTTCAGAGCTTACTCATAAGAGAAGACTTTCTGCCCTTGGTCCCGGCGGACTTTCCAGAGACAGAGCGGGATTCCAGGTTCGAGACGTTCACTAT
>JAZRHF010000168.1:0-29157 GCA_045644565.1 Clostridia bacterium
GTCAATTATGGCAGAATCGGGAACGGGAACATATTTTTCATTTCCCGAAGGTTCTTTTGAAAGAATAACCTTTGTAACTTTCGTATAGTATAAGCCTGAGCCTACGCTTGCAAACTGCCCTACAAAATATAAATTCTGCACGCCGGTGA
Source organism: Clostridia bacterium (assembly GCA_045644565.1). GTDB lineage: Bacteria > Bacillota > Clostridia > CAKSNL01 > HGM11501 > HGM11501. Next base: position 150 of record JAZRHF010000168.1, read on the forward strand.
CCGGAGTTTCAATGTCACAGGAAAAGCTTGTCTTTTTATCATCGTCCATTCTTATGTAACCTATTATTGTTCCTCCGTTATCGGGGCTTCCCACTCTGACCTGGAGAATTTCGTTGTTAAGTCCTGCGTAATCACACGCACCCTCAACAGTGATGGACTTTATGCCCGTAAGGTCAACGCCTTCAAAACCAAAGCGGCTTCCCACTCTGATTTTGCTGATTTCATCAGAAGAAACCGTAACCTTCGACTGATAATCCACATCAGAGGGAAGCAAAACGATGTCTTCGGATGCCGATACTGCTATGAACATGGACATAATCATAGCAAGTACCGTAAGCAAGATACATACTTTTTTCATTAAATCATTCCTTCCTTATTTTATAAAAATATTATATCATAGCGCATTTCTTTAAGTCAATAGCTTACATTGACAAGCTTGGTTGATTTTTTTGATATGCAAAAAACAAAAATATCCTCTGTAAACACAAAAATAAGTGCAGGAAACCTGCACTTATTTTCCGTTATTATTGTGACTTTTCAGTCGATAACAGGAAACATTAATTTCTGTCCCACCGAAAGCATTCCTCCGTCAAGTTCGTTACATTCCTTAATCATGTAAACAGCTTCTCTTGTATCAATGCTGTTGCCATAATATTCAACTGCCATACCCCAGAGTGTATCGCCGGGACGAACGTAAACTTCATCATAATTTTCGGGATCAAGATGATCATTTTTTGAAAAAGCCGAAAAGCTTAACACGCAGGTCATAATCACAAGCATAACCATTGTTATCTTAAATAATCTTATTCTCATCTGTCTTCTGTTTCTTCTTCTCATATATAAAACCTCCAAAAAGCGAACTATTGTTCTGTTTGTAGCTATATAATACACGAACAAATGTTCTTTGTCAAGTGTTTTTGAAAAAATTTTTAAAAAAGTGAAACAAATGTTTGCATTTTTCAAAAAGGTGTGTTATAATAGTAGCAGAACATACATTCTTATTACTATTTTAAGGAAAGAGGTTGTATTAATGTCAAAAGACAGATCACAGAACATTCTTGACTTTATTAACGAATACTCCAAAGAAAACGGCTATCCCCCCACCATAAGAGAAATTTGCGACGGCGTAGGCTTAAAGTCCCCTTCCACGGTTCACGGTCACATCGAACGCTTAAAAAAAGCAGGAAAGCTTGACAAGGCGGATTCCAAAACAAGGGCAATAAAAGTTTCTGAAAAGGAGTCTGAAACCTTTACGGAAAAAGAATTTTTAGAGGTTCCCGTTTTAGGAACTGTTGCAGCAGGTGTGCCCATCGCCGCTCAGGAGGATGTTGAAAGGACATTCCCCCTCCCCATGGACTTTGCCAAAAAAGGTGATGTGTTCATGCTTAAGGTAAGGGGCGAATCAATGATCAATGCCGGAATCTTTTCGGGTGACTACATAATTGTAGAGCAGACAAATGTTGCCAACAACGGTCAGATGGTTGTGGCAATGATCGATGATGAGGTTACGGTAAAAACCTTCTACAAGGAATCCGATCATTTCCGCCTTCAGCCCGAAAACGACTATATGGATCCCATAATCGTAAGAGAAGTGGTAATCCTCGGAAAAGTTGTGGGCGTATACAGAAAGTTTTAATAAAAAGCACACAAAATATTTCGGGGGGGCTCCTAAGGGAGCACCGCCGTGTGCGTTCTTTTTTATTAATCCAAAGGAACAACCGCCTCAGTTAAGAGCTTACACATATTTGAAGTAATACTTATCTGAAGTACAAGGTCGTTCATTCTCTTATTGTTTTCCGTTTCAAGAATAGGTCCTGCAACTTTCCTTACATTTTCCATTACATAGCTGTATGCCTTTTTCTGATTTTCGGTGAAGGATTTATAAATTTCCATTATCTCTTCATCCGTGCTTTCCGCAGGTACAATCTTCTTTATAAGATCCATACTTAAGGTCTGCTTAAGGAAGCATATTATAATAAGGTAAGCAAGATGCTTTTTAGAATATTTCTTCTTAACGGGTGCAGGCATAATTCCGAGTTTAACATAGTTATTAACCATAGGCTGAGTAATTGCCTTCTCACTTCCGAGAACAGTTAAATATCCGTCAAGCAGAGTTATTACCTGATCCATGTAAAGTTCGATGTTAGGAAGTTCTTCCCAAGTGGGAAGTCCTTTTTCTTCTGCCTTTTTTTCCCATTCCGCAATGGAATTTTCAAGTTCTCTTTTGTTAAGTTTCATTTTAACATCTCCTTTATATGATTATTATATATAAAAGCTCACAGAAAGTCAAATATATTTTTCCTCCCTCTTGACAAAATAGCAAAAACGTGCTAATATAGTATTACATACTAGATTTAATAGTTTTATGTATCGAGGAGGTTTTATTATGACTATGCGCCAAATGCTTGATGATGTATGCTCAAAATTCAAAAACAACACCGCTTTCATTGTAAAAGAAAACAAAGCTCAGATTAAAATGAGCTATGAAAAATTACATTCCGATGTGGTGAAACTTGCAAACGGAATCTACGAAAAAGGGCTTTCAAATGACTATATCGCCGTTTCGGGAAAAAACTCATACAACTGGATAATATCTGCCCTTGCCGTTTTCTATTCGGGAAACATTTTGGTTCCCGTTGACGGAGGTCTTTCCGAAGTTGAATTCACAAGAGTTATAGACAGAAGCAAGGCTTCCTTGCTGATATACTCAAAGGAAATAGCCGAAAAAGCAACTATACAGAATACTTCACTTAAGCTCTGCATGGATAATCTTGATGAGCTTAAGTCCGAAGAAACTCACGAAATGCCTGACAGAAATCCCGATGAACTGGGAGTTTTAATGTTTACATCAGGCACTACATCCGATTCAAAGGCAGTTATGCTTTCTCAGACAAACATTCTTTCAAACGTTGAAGCATTAATTGAATGGGAAAATCTTTATGAAACTGACGTGAATTTAGCACTTCTTCCCTTCTTCCATGCTTTCGGACTTACTGCTACATTGCTTTTCTTAAATCTCGGCATGTGTTCTGTTTTCTGTGAAGGCTTACGAGTTAAGAAAGCTCTTTCCGACTATGATATCACAGTATTTGTCGGAGTTCCCTTAATTCTTGACAAAATGAGAGATACCGTTGAAGGAGTATTAAGAAAGAAAAAGATTTTAGGCATTTTCAATGCCCTTCGTTCTTTCTCCCGCTTCTGTCTTAAGTTCGGCTTAGATTTAAGAGGACCTCTCTTCAAGGTGGTACGTTCAAACTTAAGCAAGCTTCGTTTAATCATAAGCGGTGCTGCCGCACTTTCCCCCGAAACCTCTAATTTCTTCAACGATATCGGAATTCTTCTTATTCAGGGCTACGGCTTAACAGAAACCGCACCTGTTTTATCGGCAGAAAATGACGACAATATGCGTCTAGGTTCAATTGGAAAGGCGCTTCCCGGAATTGATATCAAAATTGATTCTCCCGATGAGGATGGCTTCGGAGAAATCATTGCAAAAGGTCCCAATGTAATGCTTGGCTATATGGGCGAAGACAACTCCTGCATTAAGGATGGTTATTTCCACACAGGCGACATCGGCTATATTGACAAAGACGGTTTCATATTTATAAACGGCCGTAAGAAAAACGTGTTGGTTCTTCCCAACGGAAAGAATGTATTCCCTGAAGAAATCGAGCTTTTATTTAACTGCATCGAAGGCGTTAAGGAATCCGTTGTATTCTTAAAGGACGACGGTGCCCGCTCCTTCATCTCCGCAAAAATTGTTTACGACGAGGAGCTCACCAATCCCGAAATTCTTTCCTCCGAGGTTAAGAAGGTAAACGAAGCTTTACCTGCCTTTAAGGAAATCAAGAAGTTTGAATTTACAACAGAGGAATTCAAGAAAACCTCAACAGGTAAAATTAAAAGAAGTTTGATCTAATCATAAAAAATAAGGAGTGCGATGCACTCCTTATTTTTTTATTTAGATGTTATTGTAACCTTTTGAGCAACCTCATCCCATGCTACGGTTGCTCCCAATGCTTCCGCAATAAATCTTACGGGAGTATAGGTTCTTGAATTTTCGATGAATGCGGGAGAATCCAGCAACACCTCATTGCCGTTTACATAAGCCTTGTCCGAGTCGATTGTAATAACAATTTTTATTTCTCCGGTTTCAACGGTAACTTCTCTCTTTTCTTCATCCCAAGAAACTGTTGCTCCCAATGCTTCTGCCACAAATCTTGCAGGAAGCATGGTTCTTGAATTTCTGATTATGGGTGCAACGTCATTAACTTTCGCTTCGTCGAAAACGGTGGCTTCCACTTTACCTATTGTAAGAACGATTTCTTTGGAGGCTGCCTTTTCCCACTTAGCATAAAGAGTAATACTGCTCTTTATAACCGAAGCTTCGGTAACCTCTGTTGTAAGCTCCTTATCGAGGAACCAACCGGCAAATACAAATCCTTCTTTTTCAGGTGCTGTAACAGTTCCCAAAGCCTTGCCAAGTTCAACCTTTATTTCTCCGACACTTGTTCCGCCGTCGGTTTCGAAGGTTACCTTGCAGGTGATGGGACCACCACCGCCGCCTCCGCCACCGCCGCCTCCGCCGCCTCCGCCGGAAGACTTTTTATAAGTAGCTTTAAGGTTTCTGTCTTCTGTTATTGTAAAAGTATAAGATGTGGATGTTCCAAGGAGAGTATCACCGTCATACCATCCTGTAAGCTTATAGTTTTTAGCCGCCACTGCCTTAAGGGTCACCCTTGTACCCTTAAGATATGTTCCTTCTCCCTGGATAGTTCCTTTATCCGATTCAACGGTTACCTTTGCAAGGCTATCCTTGGAAACGGTTGAGGCTACGCTTTCTGCTGTCAAGTTGTAGTTGTCAGCATCTGCACCCTTAATGGAGAGATTTTTAACATTTACATTAACCGTAGTCTCTGTTGCATCATCGGAAAGCTCTATTGTCATCTTGCCAAAGTCAATGGAAACATCATCTGTTCCGATTATGCCGCTTAATGCGCCGCTCTTTTCACTAACATTAACGGATTCAATCGCAACATCTTTCTTTGCAACAGTAACCGACTGGGGATATGAGAATTCTGCATATTCATCATTTCCCGGCTCTTTAACCGTTATTGTGGCAGTTCCTGCACCGACAACGGTTACAACGCCATCTTCTACAGTAAGTACATCGGTGTTATCCGATTCGTAGGCAAATGCTTCAAGTCCCGATGTTTCATCCTTTGTCACAATCATTATATGAGCTTCATCGCCGTAGATGAAATCAGGAATCTCAGAAACCGTTATTCTCTGTACTGTCTTTGCAGTAATTTCAAATTTCTCAGCCACAAACTTCAAATTGTAGTTTTCGCCATTTGTTAATTCAAGAGTTCCGATATTAATATCGTAGAAGCCGATGGCTTCCCCTTCTTCTCTTGCAAGGGCGCCTATAATCTCGTCGCCATCTCTTAAAGTTCCTTCAACCGTATAGGTAAGTTCTGGTTCGGCAGTTCCCACTCTCTTCGCCTGACCGGGATTTACCTTAATTGTCAAAGGAGCCTTGTTTACCGTAAGCGTCTGTACTAAGGAGAAATCCTTGTACTCATCGTCTCCTGCCTTTGTAACCGAAATTTCGGTTTTTCCGGCACCAACGATGCTTATTACGCCCTCATTACTGATTACGGCAACGCTTTCATTGCTTGATGCGAAAACAATTTCCGCATCCGTTCCCTCCCCCTCTTCTACCAAAAGGGCAAAGTCATCGTCAATATAGCTCTTTTCAGTTATTTCCGAAACTTCTACGTCCTGAGCGAATTTTTCGATAACTTCAAACTTTGCACTGTTAAAGGTTATCTGATAGTTTGAGTTCAGTTTAAGCGTTCCGATTAAGATGTCATATAACCCTTCTGCTTCTCCTGATTTTCTCGCAAGTTTACCTGTAAAGGCATCCCCTTCTTTAAGGGTTCCTTCATAGGTGTATGTAAGTTCAGGATCTTCGTCGCCTACTTTTTTATGCTGTCCTTCCGTAACATTAATTGTAATGGGAGCCTTTGATACATTAACCTTTATCTTGCCTGTAAAGTCGGCATAGTCCCTATCTCCCGCCTTATTTACGGTGATATAGGTATAGCCAACACCCTTTAAGCTTATAACGCCGTCATCCCCTGCCGTTGCAACGGATTCATTGCTTGATGCATAGGTAAATCCGTTTTCAGATACACTTTCTCCAACAGTTACGGGAACAGCGAAATCACCGTCGCTGTACACCTTTTCCAAAAGAGCAGGTACTTCAATTTCCTGTGCAAGTTTTGCTTTAATTTCAAATTCTGCACCATTATAGATTATGTTATAGTTGTCATTTATCTTAAGTGTTCCGATGTAAATGTCATATAAGCCTACATTTTCTCCGGATTTTCTCGTGAGGCTTCCGCTGAATGCATCGTCATTAAACAAAGTGCCTTCGTATGTGTATAAAAGTTCGGGATCTTCTGTTCCGATTCTCTTCCACTGACCTTCCGTAACAGATACGGTTACATCCGCTTTTTCAACTTTAAGTATCTGCTTTGATACAAAGTTTGAATATTCCTCGTTACCTGCTTTGGTAACTGAAATTTCTGTTTCACCGGCATTCTTTATTATAATGTTGCCCTCATTATCTATTGTTGCAACATTTTCATTGCTTGATGCAAAGACAACTTCCGAATCCGTTACCTTGCTTCCTAAAGTAACCTCAAGAGCAAAGCCTTCATCTCCATAGGTCTTTCCTTCTATTTCCGAAACCCTGACTTCCTGGGCAGGTTTTTCCAAAACCGTAATTGTTCCGGGAATGAAAGATGAAATAGCATAGTTTGAAGTTACCTTAAGGCTTCCTCTTAATATTTCAAACACGCCCTCTGCTTCGGTGGTTGCATTCGTTCTTAATGTTCCTGTTATTGCATCTTCTTCATAAACTTCACCTTCGATAATTTCATAGGTGAGCTCAGGAATTGCTTCTCCGAGAGTAAGGTCAAAGCTGTTTGCCTTTATAACAAGAGGAGCTTTATTTATTTTTGCCTTTAAGTTGGAAGGCTGAGTAAGCGTGTAGTTTTTCGCATCATCTCCACCTAAAGTAATTTCGTCAAAAGTTACTTTAATCGCTGATGTGGATGCATTTTTCGATGCAAATGTTCCCTTTTCGGGATATATTGCATAAACATCATCGTCGGCGAATACTCCTTCAAGTTCTCCCTCTTCTATCCTTGCATCAAGTGTACCGTCATAGTTCTTATCCTTTGCCATAACTCCGTTAAGGGTAAGTTTTGCCGGATTAATTGTCAGCGTAGCATAGTAGGTGGCTTTGTTGTAGCCGGGAGCAGTTACTACTGCGGTAACACCATATGTGCCGGCATCAACCGCCGTATTATTTTTATACTCAACGCTTCCGCCCTCGGGAAGTTTGCCTGCCAAAACGATTTTCTTTTCACTTCCGTCGTAGGTATGGGTAGCACTGTTTAATGCAACTGTTGTAAAGTTACGTTTTTTAACGGTAACCGCACCGTCCGAAGACTCAGCTTTGAAGTTTCCGTAATCAAAGTTTATTTCAGTTGCCGAAATTACGTTGTCTCCCTTTTCTGCTTCTCCCGTAATTTCAAAAGTAAGCGTAAGAATTTCGCCTGATTCCGCACTTGCAGTTGCAAAACCAACGGATACAAAGGAATTTGCTTCATCGTAAACATATTCCTTGCCGAAAAGATTCTTTTCCGCAACAGGACCGTAGCTTACGTTCTTAAGATCAAGTGATTTTTTGTCGTAATCAATTACGAACCCCAGAGCGTTCCAGGCTTCTTCGGTTTCAAGGGAAACGGTTATTTCAACCACATCCCCCGCATAGCCGGTTCCGCTTGTTATTTCTATAACACCGTCCGCTCCTGCCGCAAACGAAGTTTGAGGAGCAAGTCCGAATACGAGCAGAGCAGTAAGTAATACAGATAAAAATTTCTTCATAAAAGTCACCCTGCCCTTTCTCAGTCAAGAGGATAAAGTTCCGGATTCAGGCTGTGGCGGAAAACTTTAACTATGTCTTCCATATTCAAAACGCCGTCACCGTTAAAATCCAGTGTACCACCGTACTCAATGGGATATAGCAAGGAATTAAGGCTGTGGCGGAAAAGAAGAACGGCGTCTGCCAATTTAACTTCTCCATCCATGTCCACATCTCCTGTTATGAATTTCGGAACTTCAACAACGCTTATTTTTCCGTCAGTTTCCGCAAAGGAAACCGCCGAAAGTTCAGCATCATAGGCCTCGCCCACCGTTAAATCAACAGAGTAATTTCCAAGTTCTGCATCCTCTGCGATTTCAAAGGTTAAGGTAAGAATCGCACCCTCATATGTATAATCGATTTCGGATAAAGGGTTAAACCATGCAATATAATACTCATCTGTCAAAAGGTTGTCACTATGATTATTTTCCCCAAGCTTACTCTTATCTTCAACCCTTTTAAGCGTAAGAACAGTATCGTCATACTTAACAGTCATAACAGCAGCAATGATGCCGGGATTTTCATCAACCAAAATATCCACCTTTACAGTTTGTCCCCGAAACCCCTTTGCCTCTGTAACAGAAATTGCCCCGTCATAAGTTTCCTCTGCACTTATGGTAAAAGCCATCGAAAGCACTATTACAAGCAGAAGGCTGATAATTCGTTTTTTCATAGATGTATCCTCCTTTTTCAGTAAAACGTACACCTCTCCATAATATACTTAGATTATACCACACAGCGAAAATACTGTCAATAAAAAACAAGATTTACCTTTCATTTAAAAACAAAAACAGCCGTCCTTCCGGACGGCTGTAAAAATATGCTTTACGCTTTTTTATTTGTTGCCGCTTTGATAACCAAAAGTGTAGCAACCATAAGTACTATACCGATGGGAAGAGCAATATATGCGCTCTTTACAAAGCCTGCGATTATGTAACATACAAAGCTTACTGCCGCAACTGTAAGTGCATAGGGAAGCTGAGTTGCCACGTGGTTGATGTGATTTGACTGGCTTCCTGCCGATGCCATGATAGTGGTATCGGAAATGGGAGAACAGTGGTCACCGCAAACAGCACCTGCCATACAAGCAGAGATAGCAACGATTTCAAGATATGCATATTCAGCATCAATACCGCCAAAGATAGCAAGTACGATAGGAATAAGAATACCGAATGTTCCCCAGCTGGTTCCTGTTGAGAAAGCAAGACCAACTGCAATTAAGAATACGATTGCAGGAAGAAGTACAATAACTGCACCTGCATTATTTCTTACGATTTCAGCAATGAATACCTTTGCACCGAGAGAATCGGTCATTGTCTTAAGAGTCCATGCGCAAGCAAGGATCATGATAGCGGGAACCATTGCCTTAAATCCTTCGGGAAGAGCTTCCATGCACTGCTTGAAGTTTAATACTCTTCTGATAAGGAAGTAAATAACGCTGAAGATAAGACCTGCGAAAGATCCGTATACAAGACCAACAGAAGCATCGGCATTACCGAATGAACCGATGAAGTCGCCTGCATAGTCACCGCCGAAGAATCCGCCGGAATAGATAAGACCAAGTACACAGCTTACGATTAACACTAAAACAGGAGCGATAAGGTCTAATACTATACCCTTCTTGTTTTCGTCTGCATCTTCGAGAGCCTTGAACATTTCAGCATCTTCAGATGAGAAAAGGTCGCCGTTTTCTGCAGCGATTTCGTGCTTCTTCATGGGACCGAAATCAAATTTCATTACTGCGATTACAACCATCATAACGATTGTTAAAATTGCGTAGAAGTTCCAGGGAATAGCTCTTATAAAGAGGGAGAAGCCTTCTCCTTCGGGAGCGAAACCTGCAACTGCTGCTGCCCAGGAAGATACGGGAGCGATGATACAGATAGGAGCTGCTGTTGCGTCAATTACATAAGCAAGCTTTGCTCTTGAAAGCTTGAACTTATCAGATACGGGACGCATAACAGAACCAACTGTCAAGCAGTTAAAGTAGTCGTCAACAAAGATAAGTACGCCAAGTGCGATTGTTGCAAGCTGAGCGCCAACCTTTGACTTGATGTGTGTGCTTGCCCATCTTCCGAATGCGGCAGATCCGCCTGCTTTGTTCATAAGTGAAACTATAGCACCGAGAACTATAAGGAAGATAATGATACCGATATTGTAGGAGTCAGCAACAGATGTAATGAAACCATCCTGGAAAAGGTGGTCTATTGTTCCTGTAAAGCTGAAATTAGAATAAAGAAGTGCTCCTGACAAAATACCGATGAAAAGAGAAGAGTAAACTTCCTTTGTAATCAAAGCGAGAGCTATCGCAATGATGGGAGGAAGAAGTGAAAGCCATCCTGCGTATACAGGAATTTCTTCTCTGGCTGCTGTTAACGCTTTGTCAAGGTTTTCTTCGAAGTTTTCGTCGCCTGTTACATTGTCGGAATATCCGTCAATATATCCCCAAGCATCAAACTCTTCTTCTGCAGCTTCTTCTGCTGCAATTTCTTCTGCTGCAACTTCTTCTGTTGCAGTTTCTTCAACCGCAATTTCGGCTTCTGCAATTATTTCTGCATTTTCGCCGATGAGTGTTTCTCCAGGAACTGCCATAACTGTCATAAACATAGATGATATAACAGCAAAAACAAGCAAGAGACTGAATAACACTTTGAGATTCTTTGTGTTTCTCATTTTTATATACCTCCGTTTATTTAAAATTAAATAAGCTGCAGAAGCTAATACATCTGCAGCTTTAGAAAGTCAAAACTCCGATAGCACTCCGCAGATGCGACAGTGCAATACATATTCTGTATTGCCCCAGCAGAAAAAACGTGGCGATTTTCCCTGCTTCGGCAAAAACCCCTTTTTCTCCCCCCTCTGCCCGAGGTTTTTATAAGGAAGATACTTTTGATTTTTGCGCCTCTATCTCTTATTTTTACTTAATTTTACCATAAAGCCCATATTTCGTCAAGCATTATTTTAAATTACCCTTGCAATGTCTTAAATTAAATGATATACTTTTCTAAAAGGCATAGTTTTATTACAGAAAGGTTGATTTTATGTTTAACGTCAAAGATTTCGGTGCCAAAGGTGACGGCATAACTTTAGATACCAAAGCGGTTCAGGCGGCTGTTGATGCCTGCCATGAATATGGCGGCGGAAGAGTTTTAATTTCAGAAGGCACTTTCGTATTGGGTACCGTTCACTTCAAAAGTAATGTAGAAATACATATCGAAAAAGGGGCAACCGTTTTGGGAAGCAAAAATTCCGATGATTTTGACCCTTATGAAGAAGACGGCTCAAACACCATATATCAGGACAGAAGCCACAGCTATTTTCATCACAGCTTATTCCATGCAGATTCCGTTTCGGACATCGCCTTAACAGGTCTTGGTAAAATCGATATGCAGTCTGTATGGGAGCGTATGCCCGGTTGGGCACGTGCCTGCAAAATTGTTTCCTTCAAAAATTGTTACAACGTGGTTATCCGTGACCTTACCATGAGAAATGCAACGGACCTTGCTGTTTACTTTGCAGGTTGTGAAAATGTAAGAATTACGGGTCTTGACTTACTTGTACATATCGACGGCATCAGCCCCGACTCCTGTAAAAACGTAGTTATTTCAGACTGTATTATAGATGCAGGCGACGACGGAATCGTTCCCAAGAGCTCATTTACCCTCGGTAAATTCAAGGCAATGGAAAACCTTGCCATTTCCAACTGTGTGGTTAAAAGCCGTTGCAACGCCATAAAGTTTGGAACCGAATCCAATACCGCATTTATAAACACCACAATAACAGGCTGTACAATTTACGACACACGTTTTTCCGGTATTGCCTTAGAGTGTATTGACGGTGCTTTAATTGAAGGATTTTCTGTTTCCAATATTTCCATGAGAAATGTAGGAAATCCCTTTATGATTATTGTAATGGCCAGAAAACGTGGTCCCGAAGGTACAACCGTTGGAGAAATAAGAAACATTTCTTTTTCCAACATCACCGCAACCGGTCCCTATGTTGCATGGGAAGGTCCCACTTGGAATCAGGACTGCCATATCGCGAACGATGTCACCCAGATGCCTGTGATAATGCCTGCAATTATTATAGGTCAGCCTGACAGCATCATTAAAAACATCTCCCTTTCAAACATCTTCTTATCTCTTCCCGGTGGCGGAACAGAAGACTGGAAGGAAAATAAGGTTCCTCAAATCCGTGAGGGCTATGCCGAGTGTGTACGCTATGGCAGAAAGCCTCCCGCATACGGACTCCTTGCAAGAGATGTTGACAACTTAAAGCTTATGAATGTTGAATTTATAACAGAAAAAGAGGACGCAAGAGATCCCATTTATTTAGAAAACGTAACAAGATTCAAAAACATATAACAAAAAAACTGCGGTGCAAGTGCACCGCAGTTTTTTAATCGTTAAAATCAAATACTACTTTTTTCTCGTCATCTATTTTCAGATAAGCATCGAAATTTTTTCCGCTTTTCTTTGAAACAAATCCTTGTATCTTATAGGTTTTTCCTGTTTCCAAAAGCTTTTTCACATTTGCAATGGAAATTTCTCTTCCGCAGATGTTTCCGCCTATTTTGAAGGCACAGCCTTCCTTATATCCACGGCATCCGTAACCGAATCGGTTTCGTACAACATCTTTTCCGCAAATGGGACACTTTCCTGCCACATCGCCGAAAAATCCCGTATCCGAATCTCTTTCGGGAGGCTCAGAATCTTTCTTGAATACCTCTGCAATTTCAGCTTTTGCAATTTCCACGCTGTCATTTATTTCAATTTCTCCCCTGAAAACCTTTTTGAGCGCCTTACCAAGCTCACTGGTTTTATACTTATCCATGCTGATGTTCATTTTGGATAATGCCTCAATCAAAAATTCTCCGCCGGGCAAAATAGTATATACATCCTTTTTAAGAGCAATATATCCGCTTTTTTTAGCGTTGTCTATTATGCCTGTTCTTGTAGCTTCCGTTCCAAGTTCAAGACCTTCAAAGATTGCACGATATTCTTCTGCATCGTCCTCTTCCTTTGCCTCTGCAAGGTCATCCTTGAAGGGATTTTTAAGATAGTTATTAAGGGTTTCTATGGTGTAGTGCTTGGGAGGAGAGGTTTCTTTTTCTGTCAAGATAAATTCCGTTGCCACCTCTTCCCCTTTTTCCAGAGCAGGAAGGGTTTTATCCTTTTTACCATAGTCGTCATACTTTGTCCATCCCGGTTCCTTCATCACAACGCCCTTTAAGGTAAAGCTTTCAACATCTCCTACGGAAATGGTTATTTCTGTTTTCTCAACCTTACATTCTTCCTTGCAGAAAACCGCCGCAAAACGTCGCATAACTGCACTGTACACCTTGTACTCCGCCTCTGACAGCTGATCCTTTTTAGGAATTTTGTGAGTGGGAGTAAGAGCTGAGTGTGATTCAATTTTCGAATCGTCAAATATAGTCTTTTTATCCTTAAATTCAAGGTCATATCCTAAATTGCAAAATGCGGAAATTATGTTTTTAACCTTTCCCGCTTCCGCCTTTGCAAGATATTCCGAGTTTGTTCTGGGATAGGTTACATATCCCTTTTCATAAAGTCCCTGAAGCACCTTTAAGCTTTCATCCATACTCATTTTATATTTCTTACCCAGAGCATTCTGAAGCTTGGTAAGTGAATAAAGCTTTCCCGGTGCCAAAGTATCTTTTTTCGTTTTCTTTTCCGTAACTATTGCCTTTTCGGCATTAAGTTTATTGCAGTATTCCGCTCCCTCGGCAAGTTCCTCCTTGGAAAACTTCTTTTTGCTTAAAAGCTCAATTTCTTCTCCCTTAGTTTCACATTTTGACAATGGAGCATAATAAATTTCGGGAACGAAGTTTTTAATTGCCATATCACGGTCATATATCGCCTTTACTATCGGAACTATAACACGTCCCACTCGTAAAAGTGTGCCGGTTTTAAGGGATGCATAACGGGTTAAATTAACGCCGTAGAGCCAGTCAATATATGTTCTTGCATAGCCTTCCGATGCAAGGTGTTCATATTCCGACTCATCTTTCATGGTTTTAAGTCCCTCGGTTATGGTTTCCGCCGTCTGATCGGGAAGCCAGAGCCTTTTAAAGCTTTTACCGGAAAGTCCTGCCTTATCAACACAAATACGGATTATGATTTCACCCTCGCGGTCAGAGTCCCCTGCATTTACAACTGTATCAATATCTGCTCTTCCGCAAAGCATTTTTATGGTTTCAAACTGACTTCTTACGCCGGAATCCACCTTGCCGTCCTTATCATGCTTAAGCTCGAAATGAAACTCTTGGGGAAAGCAGGGAATATTTTCCATTGACCATCTGCCTGTGGAAGAAGGAGAATAATATTCAATATCAGCAAGAGAAAACAAATGACCGAAAGCCCAGGTAACAACATAACCTGAGCCTTCAAAATATCCGTTTTTCTTATTCATCTTTCCTATTGCCGAAACTATGTTTCTTGCTAAACTCGGCTTTTCCGCAATAATTAATATCATATTTATCTCCGTTACAAAAAGGCTGCAAACAGGGTTTACAGCCTTTTTCATTAAAGCACTTTACTTAAGAAAGATTTAGTTCTTTCGTTTTTGGGATTTGTGAAAATTTCTTCGGGAGAACCTTCTTCCATTACGATACCTTCGTCAATAAAGAGAACTCTGTCTGCAACTTCCTTGGCAAAGCCCATTTCGTGAGTTACCACAACCATAGTCATGCCTTCTTTTGCAAGTTCCTTCATAACCTGCAAAACCTCCCCTACCATTTCGGGATCAAGAGCACTTGTAGGCTCGTCAAAAAGCATAACCTCGGGGCTCATTGCAAGAGCTCTCGCAATGGCAACTCGCTGCTGCTGACCGCCGGAAAGCTGACCGGGGAAAGCATCCGCCTTTTCGGGAAGACCAACTCTTTTAAGGAGAGACAATGCCTTTTCTTCTGCTTCCTTCTCCGACATAAGCTTAAGCTTAACGGGAGCAAGCATTATGTTTTTCTTTACCGACATATGGGGAAACAGATTAAACTGCTGGAAAACCATTCCCATCTTCTGTCTGAGCTTATTTATATCCTGTTTAGGATCGGTTATATCTTCTTCCTTGAAATAAATATGACCATCTGTGGGCTGTTCAAGAAGATTAAGGCAACGAAGGAAAGTTGATTTACCGCTGCCCGAAGGACCGATTACGCAAACAACTTCGCCTTTTTTTATCTGCTGATCAATGCCGTTTAACACAACATGATCTCCGAATGCTTTTTTGAGACCTTTAACGTTTATCACTTTCACGCAGCCTCCTTTCAAGGATTCCGAGTAACTTGGTTAAGATAACGACAAGCACAAGATATATAAGCGCCAGGCTTATGTAGGGAATCGTTGCAGTATATGTTTTACTTACGATAACCTGTGCCGCTTTTGTTACGTCCTGAAGAGCGATAACCGTAACAAGAGAGGTTTCCTTCAGAAGAGCGATAAGCTCGTTTCCGAGGGCAGGAAGGATATTCTTAAATGCCTGCGGTATTATTATGTATGTCATAGTCTGCCAATAGTTAAGTCCAAGACTTCTTCCGGCCTCAGTCTGTCCACCTGAAATGGACATGATACCTGAGCGGGCGATTTCCGCAACATAAGCACCGGAATTTATACCGAGAGTAATTACCGCACAAAGATTGGTTTCAAAAGTTCCCTTGGGGACCATTATTACAAATCCCATGATAAGAAGCTGAACCATCAAAGGCGTTCCTCTTAATACCGTGACATATATTTTGCATATTGAATTTAAAATACGGAGGAAGATATTTGGCTTCTTTCGCATGCTGTCGCAAGAAGAACGGATTATTGCCACTATCATACCAATAACCACACCAAGCAAAAGTGCACCTATTGTTACAACAAAGGTGGTTATAAGACCGTCGGTAAAGAATTTCCAACGATCCTGATAAACGAAAACCTGATAAAACTGAAATAAAATACGTTGTATGCCTTCCGGAAGTGACATAATCCATGCGGGTGCCATTTCAGAAAGCCAATTTGCAAATGTCAATACATTCATTTGCACAACTCCTTTCGGACTGTAGAAATCTCTGAAAATCACATTTAAGGGGACGATGCCACTATAAACACCGTCCCCTTTTTAGGCTTAATTACAAAAAGCTTTTATAAATTATTCAGCCTTGATGTACTTAGCAACGATTGTATCGATTGTGCCGTCAGCCTTAAGTTCTGCCAATGCAGCGTTGAAGTTTGCAAGGAGTTCTGTGTTTTCCTTGGAGAATGCTGCAGCATAGTTTTCTACTGCATATTCTGTTTCAAGAATCTTGAGACCTTCGTTTGCTTCAACAAAAGCTTTAGCGGGTTCGTTGTCGATAACTACGCAGTCAACCTGACCGTTCTGAAGAGCCTGAACAGCGATTGCACCGTTGTCATAACGAGCGATTGCTTCTTCGCCAAACTCATCGGAGCAGTAGATGTCGCCTGTTGTACCTGTCTGTACACCGATCTTCTTGCCTGCAAGATCTTCGATTGCAGCGATTTCAGATCCTTCTGCTACGATAACAACCTGAATGCCTGTTGCATAGGAATCAGAGAAGTTAACTGCTTCCATTCTTTCTTCTGTTACAGTCATACCTGCAAGTACAACGTCAACTGCACCGGAAGAAACGGCTGTGATAAGAGAATCGAAAGCCATGTCCTTGATTTCAAGAGTCATGCCCATCTTTTCAGCAATAGCCTGAGCGATTTCAGCATCGATACCTATGATAGCGCCGTTTTCGTCAACCATTTCATAGGGAGGGAATGCTGCGTTTGTTCCCATTACAAGAACATTTTCTTCTGCTGCTTCTTTTGTGCATGCTGCAAGTGCGAATACCATTACACAAGCAAGCACGAGTGCCAATAACTTTTTCATAAATATTACCTCCAATATTTTATTCGCCTATCATTATACCACCTGATTTATTTTTATGCAAGCCTTTTTTATAAAAACGAACAAACCCTTTTAATTTTATGCCGTTTTTTCACCATCGGCAGTAAGTTTTTAATGATTTTTAGTGCATTATGCCAAATTCATCCACACCAGCATATCGCTTTCGCCTCTGTTTGCGAAGCAACTGTAGGGAATAAATTTAAGAGTTACAGCCTCTTTTTCTCCGATGTAATTGCCGTAAAGCTCTGTCCCGGGTAAAATCTTTTCCCCTTTTGCATAAAGAACATTGAGATTAAATTCTTCACTATATTCAGATTTGAATTCCGTATCGGATAAAAGCCTCGAACAAAAGAGTCCTTCGTTGTCAATTCCTTCTGCCGCATAGATGATGGGTCCCATAGAAACTGCCGTTTTCCCGAAATCATAGTATACAAGCGGATTTGATTTAGTTAAGGAAGGCTTTATTTCGATATCAATTACAACGCATCCTCCATTAAATACTGCATAGCCGTTTTCCGTTTCATAAGGAAGGCTTGCCTTAAAGTTTTTGCACCATCCGGGAATTCTCACGCAAAGAGTTTTCGCATTACTTTCAATTTCTATATGTCCGCCATTGGGATAAGAGGTTTTCTGCACCACCTTTATCCCCTCTTCTTCCCCTATACTTTCTGCAAACTGGTTTACATAAAGAGTTTCACCCTCGTAGCCGTAAATCATTCCTTCAAGCGATGCCAGCACTCTGTTAAGGTTGGGCGGGCAGCAGGAGCAGTCAAAAATTTTCTTTCTCTGTGTTATGGGAAACCACTGATTTTCCTTTACCGATACATCCTTTCCGTGATGTGCAAGGTTTATTTCAAGAGGATTTGTATAGAAAAATGCATCTCCCGAAAGTGAAAGTCCCGACAGCACACCATTATACAATGCGCGCTCTGCCACATCGGCATACCTTGCATCATTTTTAAGTGCGCTCATTCTGTTCGCAAAAAACATAAGCCCTATTGATGCACAGGTTTCGGCGTAGGCACTCTCATTGGGAAGGTCATAATCTACGGTAAAGGCCTCCCCTAAATAGCCCGAACCGATTGCGCCGGTTATGTACATTCTTTTATTTATTATATTTGAAAAAATCTTTTCGCAAGCTGAGGCAAGACCTTCATCTTTGCATAAATATGCGATATCCGCCATAGCAGAATAAAGATATGTTGCCCTTACGGCGTGACCCTCCGCCGTTTCCTGCTCTCTTACGGGAAGATGATTCTGGGCATAGCGGCTCAATTCCTTCATTCCGCCGCCCCCTAAATATCCTACAAGTCCCCATTTATCGTTGATATCTTTATCCGAGCATCCTCTCATATCAATAAAGGCCCTTGCCATATCAAGATATTTTTCATTTCCCGTGGTTTTATACATTTTCACAAGCGCAAGTTCTATCTCTTCGTGACCGGGAGTTGCAAAAAACGCACTTTTTTCTTTTATGAAAATTTCATCTATAAGATTTGCATATCGTTCCATAAGATGCAAAAATCGGTCTTTTCCCGTTGCCTCAAAGTAAGCGCAGGCTGCTTCCATCAGATGTCCTGCACAGTAAAGCTCGTGCATATTGCGATCGGTAAATCGCCCTCCGATTTTTCCCGGATACTGGTAAAAGGAATTAAAATATCCGTCTTCCATCTGATTTTTTTCTATTCCGTCAATAAGATATTCCATTCTTTCCGTAAATTCATCATAGCCTTTTCCGATTAAGTAGGCAGCACCTTCCATCCACTTTGCCACATCCGAATCCCAGAAATGGTGTATCTTAAAATCTTCATCCTTTTTATAATCAAAACAAAACGCCTTTATTCTGCCGGTTTCGGAAAAGCGATTCCACACTGCCTCCATTGTGATTTTCCGATTTTTATCTTCAATATTTTTAAGGTATCCTCCGGTAATTTCAACATTACCGTTTTTCATAAATTTCATCTCGATTCCTCCTTGTTTATTGACTTTTCTCTATATTTATTATATAATCACTTATTAAAGAATGCAATAACCAAAAACCGAGAAAAGATGTGAAAAATTGATATGTTATTCAGTTATATGGGATTGTTTGATTCAGAGAATATTTGGATTCATCCCGAAAGAACAGAGCCCACCTTTGAGCTTATCTACAACTTAAAAGGCGATATATATTTAGAAGAGGACGGCGTTTTTCATACCGTGAGAAAGGGCGAAGCCATAATTCTTAAACCGGGGGTTATGCACCGGGGATTTAAGGAGTCGCTTTCTCCCGTTTCTTTTTACTGGCTACATTTTACGCTTGAAGGCGAAAATGAAGACTTCCCTTTTTTTGCCGAAAGCTTTTCTGCTCCCCATCTTTTCAAGGAGCTTATGCATTACAGCCTTGTTCCCGACGGAAATCAAGCGTTAAAAAACGCAGTTCTCATGCATATTTTAGCACTTATGACTTATGAAAACAGCGAAAATTCCGTTCCGAATGCCGCAAGGGAGGCATTTTCCTATATCACGGCGAATTCAACCATCGAGCTTACCGCTGCAAAGGTTGCCGGGCATTTTTCATACAGCTGCGAGCACCTTTCAAGAATCATGAAAAAGCACTATGGTTTTTCATTAAAAGCCCTTATTGATTCTGCCGTGATAAACTCTGCAAAAGGGCTTTTATCAAACACAAATATGTCCGTGAAAGAAATTTCTGCCGTGCTTAAATTTCCAAATTCAAACGCCTTTATAAACTTCTTCAAATATCACGAAAATATATCTCCCGCCGCCTTCAGAAAGCAGTTTACATATGTCAATATAAACAGCAGATAAATCTTATATCAATATAATTCTTTCAAAGCTTTCATTTTTATACAAAATAACTGTTTACAACATGTACTTTTTTTGATATAATATAATGAAGTAATAAAAACACTGCCCAAGCGGCATTACTTTATAATTTCATGAAAGGACTGATAATATATGACAAAAGCAAAGTATTCTAAAAAGGCTTCGTCAAAAATCCCTTTTATTGCCATTTGTATTGTCATAGTTTTACTCATTTCGATAACAGCAATCACCTTGGTTAAATCCGGAAGTGATACCATTTTAAGCGGAGTCAGTGTAGGTGGTGTTGATTTATCGGGAAAGACTGTTGAAGAAGCGGAGCTCCTTATCAGCCAGCGTATCAACGAGCTGAAAGACCAAAAGATCGAGGTTAAGGCAGGTTCCGATACCTTCAGTGCCACATATTCGGATTTCGGAGCTTCCTATGACTGCAAGGTTACCGCAGAAAATGCTTACAACTATGGTCACGGAAACTTTTTCACCGCAATCGTTCCCTCTCTTAAGTCATTTTTCGGTGTAGATGCAAACATAGATCTTTCTGTTTATATCAACAGCCGTGCATTTGACGAAAATATGGCTGAATTTACTGACTATGACAAGTCCGTTCAGGCAAGCTATGAGTTCGTAGAAGGAGCCATTAAAGTAACAAACGGCAAAAGTGCTTACACCATTAATCCCGTAACAGCAAAGCAGGTTCTTACAGACGCATTGAAAAAACTTGACTTTTCTGCAATCACTTTCGAAAAAGAGCAGATTGATCCCATCCCCCTTGACATTTCCTTTATCGCTTCCCATTATTCATCCGAGGCAGTTTCTGCTACATATTACAGAGACGCAGAGGGTAATATAAAGGTTACGGACGGAAACGACAAGGTTACGGTTGATGAAAAGAATGCACATGCAATAATCGAAGCACACACAACTCCCGGAGAAACCTTTGAAATTCCTGCAACCATTGAATTTGCAGAGCATACCAGGGACGAACTTGAAGAGGCTCTCTTCAGAGATATGCTCGGAAGCAAAACAACGAGCTTTGCTTCAAGCAATGCCAACAGAAGTCACAACGTATCTCTTGCCGCTTCAAGCATCAATAACAAAATTCTCCTTCCCGGAGAAAAGCTTTCCTATAACGAAGCATTAGGCAGACGTACCCCCGAGGCAGGATATAAACTGGCAGGCGCTTACCTTAACGGACAAACAGTTCAGGAATATGGCGGCGGTATCTGCCAGATTTCCTCAACATTGTATATGGCTGTTCTTTTATCTAATTTGAAAATTGAAGACAGACTTTGTCATATGTTCCCCGTTTCTTATGTTCCTTTGGGACTTGACGCAACGGTTGACTACGGAACTGTCGACTTCGTTTTCTCCAATGATACAGAATATCCCATAAAGGTTGTTTGCTATACGACAGAAAACAAACAGGCAGTTTGTGAAATTTACGGAACAAAAACAGAAAACTTCTCAGTTTCCTTTGAAACCACAGGAATTTCAAGCATTCCGTTTACTACAGAAACAATCGAAGATCCCACTCTTCCCCTTGGCGAAGAGGTTATCGAGACCGAAGGCTCAAACGGCACAAAGTGCACAGTTTACAGAATCGTATCTGTTGACGGAGAAGTAAAGTCAAGAACTTTCGAATCACAGAGCTATTATATTCCCAAAAAGGAAGTAAAGCGTGTTGGCACAATGGTTGTAGAAGTACCTTCTGAAACTCCTGCAACAGGAGAAGCCGGTGCTGCAGAAATAATACCCGAAGCATCTTCAGAGCCTGCTCCCGTTGTTCCCGAAGTTTCTTCCGAAGCTGCTCCCGCTGCTCCTGCTGAGCCCGTTGTTTCTGAGCCTTCTGTATCTGAACTTTAATAAAACAACAGGGCGGATTTTATCCGCCCGAATTTTTATAAACCCGAATTTTAAGAGAAAGAGGTAAATGCCATGTGTGCGAAAAACACCTATGATAACCAAGCCATACAAAGCTTAAAAGGTGCTGAGAGAGTAAGATATAATCCCGGCAACATTTTAGGTTCCAACGGTCTTGAAGGCTGTGAACACACCTTTTTTGAAATTCTTTCAAATTCCATAGACGAAGCCCGTGCAGGATTCGGCAAGGTAATTGAAGTTACCCGTTTTTCCGACCATTCAATTCAGGTAAAGGACTACGGACGAGGCATTCCCCTTGACTATAATGAAAAGGAAGAGCGTTATAACTGGGAACTTGTATTCTGCGAACTTTACGCAGGCGGTAAGTACCACGGCAACGACTCTGACACATACAAATTCAGCTTGGGTCTTAACGGTCTCGGTGCCTGTGCAACCCAGTATTCTTCCGAATATATGGATGTTGAAGTTTGCCGTGACAACTGCATTTATTCGCTTCATTTTGAAAAGGGCGAAAATGTAGGCGGTTTATTGAAAATAGAGACAAATTCCAAAAAAACCTACACCATTCAGAAATGGCGTCCTGACCTTGAGGTTTTCACGGACATTAATATACCTCTTGAATTTTTCACCGAAACCTTAAAGCGTCAGGCAATAGTAAATGCAGGACTCACCTTTGTTCTTTTTGACGAAACTCCGGAAGGCACACAGAAATATGAATTCTGTTATCCCGAAGGTATCAAAGGTCACGCCGTTGAACTTGCAGGAGAAAATGCAGAAACCGAAATCCGTTTCATCGAATCGGAGCGAACAGGCCGTGACAGAGCTGACAAGCCTGAATATAAAGTAAGAATGGAAGCGGCATTCTGCTTCACCCCCACCGACCCCATGATAGAGTTTTATCACAACTCAAGCTTTCTGGAGTATGGCGGTGTTCATGATTCAGCCACTAAAACAGCTTTGGTTTATGCCATTGACCAGTATATACGTCAGACAAATAAGTATCAGAAAAACGAAACCAAGATAAGCTTTAACGATATAGCAGACTGTCTCATTCTCATAATAAGCTCTTTTTCAACTATTGCAAGCTATGAGCATCAGACAAAGAAAGCCGTTACAAACGCCTTTATAAAGGAAGCTTTAACAGATTTCTTAAAGCACAATTTAGAAGTTTACTTTATCGAAAACCGAGCTGAAGCAGATAAAATCGCTGAACGAGTTCTCTTAAATAAGAGAAGCCGTGAAACGGCAGAACGTACAAGAGTAAACTTAAAGAGCAAAAAGGTAACCTCTTCCTTAGAGGTTACATCAAAGGTAAAGAAGTTTATCGACTGCAGAACAAAGGATGTTTCCCGTCGTGAGCTCTTTATCGTAGAGGGTGACTCTGCGGCAGGAAGCTGTAAGATGAGCCGTGATGCGGAATTCCAGGCTATTATGCCCATCCGCGGTAAAATCTTAAACTGCTTAAAAGCAGACTTTGACAAGATTTTCAAAAGCGATATAATCCTTGACCTCATAAGAATTATGGGATGCGGAATTGAGGCTAAAACAAAGCTCAAAAAGGAATTTTCCGACTTTGATATAAACTCCCTTAACTACAGCAAAATCATTATCTGTACCGATGCCGACTACGACGGATTCCAGATCAGAACTCTCGTACTCACCATGATTTACACCCTTACCCCTTCTTTAATTGAAGAAGGAAAGGTATTTATTGCAGAAACTCCCCTCTTTGAAATCAACACCAAGGAGAAAAAGAGTCGCACATTCTTTGCTTATGATGAAAATGAGAAGAACGAAATTTTAGCTCCTCTTGACGCAGAAGGAATCAAATATACAATCCAGCGTTCAAAGGGACTTGGTGAAAACGAAGCAGAAATGATGTGGCTTACCACAATGTGTCCCGAATCCCGTCGTTTAATTAAGGTTATGCCTTCAGATGCCAAGGACACCGCTGATATGTTTGAGCTTTTCTTAGGCGGAAATCTTGACGGAAGAAAGGACTATATAGCAGAAAACGGAAGCCAGTATATGGATATGCTTGACATAAGCTGATTTTTAATTAAAGAAGACAGCCGTTGGCTGTCTTCTTATCTTTTAGATTCTTCGGTCATAAATTCCCTCAGAATGACAAAAAAGATGGATGGTTACCCCATCCATCTTTTTTATGTATTAATTTTTACGCTCTCTTGGAAAGAACTTCTTCTTCGTACTTAACAACGTCATCGTACCATGAAGCGTCAGCCTTTACGCCGCAACGTTCGCAGTATTCAGCCCAGATATCGCCGAAGGGAAGAGTTTTCATTTCTTCCTGCATTACGAGAAGCTCTGTAAGCTTTCCTTCGTCCTGAAGAGCCTTAAGCTTTGCATTAGGTGTGCACATAGCCATAAGGAGTGCCTTCTGCCAGCTTCTTAATCCTACAGACCAAGCTGCGATACGGTTAATGGAAGCATCGAAATAGTCAAGAGCCATGTAAACTCTGTCAAGAGCATCGTTTCTTACGATTTCCTTTGCCATTTCCTTAGTTTCGTCGTCGAAAATTACCACATGGTCAGAGTCCCATCTGATGGGTCTTGTGATGTGAAGTGCGATTTGGGGGAAGAAAGCAAGGAGTGCGGGAATCTTGTCAGATACAACTTCTGTGGGATGATAGTGACCGTTATCCATAAGAGGAAGACAACCGTCATGCATAGCTGCAAAGCTCAAAGAGAACTCAGCAGAACCAACTGTGTAAGCTTCAACGCCGATACCGAATACCTTGGATTCAACGCAGGGCTTAACAAGATTCTTATCGAAGGGCTCAGCAAGGATAGCTTCGATAGATTCCTTATAACGAACTCTGGGACCCATTCTGTCAGCAGGAATGTCCTTAAATCCGTCACCTGTCCAGATGTTCATAACGCAGGGAATACCTGTTTCCTTTGCGAAATATTCAGAAATTCTGATACAAGCCTTACCATGTTCGATCCAGAATTTTCTAACTTCTTCGTCGGGGCTGGAAAGAGTAAGTCCGGATGAAGCCATGGGATGAGAGAAGAATGTGGGGTTAAAGTCAAGACCCATGCCATGCTTCTTTGCAAATTCTACCCACTTTGCGAAGTGCTTGGGTTCAAGCTTGTCTCTGTCGCAGAATTCACCGTCGAAAATTGCATAGCAAGCGTGAACGTTTATCTTCTTCTGACCGGGGCAAAGGCTCATAACCATTTCCATGTCAGCCATAAGCTCTTCGGGAGTTCTTGCCTTACCGGGATAGTTACCGGTTGTCTGAATACCGCCTGTCAAGGGGCCGTCATGGTCAAAACCTGTAACGTCATCACCCTGCCAGCAATGAAGAGACACGGGAAGAGTCATAAGCTTTTCAATAACTTTATCTGTGTCAATACCCATTGCTGCATAAATTGCTTTTGCGTCCTGATATCTTTTAGTCATAATAATTACCTCCTAACATAGATACTTATATTTTATTACATTTTTCACCATTAGTCAAGTACTTTAAGCTAAATAAAAGAGGAAATGTTTAATCATTTCCTCTTTTATTTTTATATGTATTTAATTATCTTCTTGGGACAAGCCTCTGCACACTTACCGCAGGCAGTACATTTATCATAATCAATTACCGCAAGATTATTAACCACAGTAATTGCACCGTCCGTGCAAACTCTTTCACACTTACCGCAACCGATACAACCGTTGGGACAGGTGTTTCTCATTACCGCACCCTTATCATGGGAGTTACAGGTAACTGCAAGTTTTGCCTTTTCGGGAACGATTCTGATAAGTCCTCTGGGGCAAGCTCTCATACAAGCTCCGCAACCTGTGCACTTCTTTCTTTCAATATGAGGATTTCCGTCAACCATGGAAAGTGCCTCTGTGGGACAAACCTTCGCACAGTTACCAAGACCTATACAACCGTATGTACAGGTTTTGGGTCCCCCTGAAAGCTGTGCCGCATAAACACAGTCCTGTACTCCTTCATACACATATCTGTCTGCCGCACCGTGTTCGCATCCGACAAAGGCATATTTTCTCACAAAGTCAGACTTCTGTCCCATTATTTCCGCAATGTAGGAAGCAACCGCCTCCCCACCAACGGAACACAAATCGCAATTAGCCTCTCCTGAAGCAACCGCCTCTGCATAAGCGGAGCATCCTGCATATCCGCATCCGCCACAGTTTGCACCGGGAAGAGTTTCTTCTATCAAGGGAATTCTTTCATCCTTTTTAACCTTGAATATAATTCCGGCAACAGCAAGAAGTGCTCCGAAAAATAAACCTATTCCGCCAACTATAAGGGCAGGTATTAAAATATCATTCATATTCTGAGCCTCCTTATCCTATTGAAAATCCGGAAAATCCTAAAAATGCCATAGCCAAAAGAGCTGCTGTAAGGAGTGCTATGGGGAATCCTCTCAACGCCTTGGGATAAGCATCGTCTGAAAGACGTTCTCTTATACCTGCCAGAAGAAGTATTGCAAGAAGGAAGCCTATACCTGCCGAAACTCCGTACCAAACGGCAGTGAGAATACTTGTAGCTTCGTCAGATGCAGTAATGGCAACACCCAAAACTGCACAGTTTGTTGTTATAAGAGGAAGATAAATTCCGAGGGATGCATAAAGCGACGGAAGTGACTTCTGCAAAAACATTTCAACAAACTGAACCAATGACGCAATTACCAATATAAACACTATTGTCTGGAGGTATTCAATAGAAAGAGGCTCCAGAACATACTTCTGTATAATAAAGGTAAGAAGATTTGATATTGCCATTACGAAGGTAACCGCAATACCCATACCAAGTGCCGTTTCAACCTTTTTGGAAACGCCGAGGAAAGGACAAATACCCATAAACTGCACCAATACAAAGTTTTCAACCAGTATCGCCGCAAGAGATATTGCAAAAAGTTCTGCTATCATTTATCCTTACCTCCTTTGTTGCTTATTGCTCCGAATACTGCAAGCAAAAGACCCAGTACCAAGAATCCTCCCGGGGGGAGTGTGAAAAAGCCAATATTCAATACTGAACCCAAAAGCTGTCTGATTGCAGAAATCAGAACAAGAGAAACCGTAAATCCGAGTCCCATACCAAGTCCGTCAAGGAGTGACGACAAAGGACCGTTCTTGGATGCAAAAGCCTCTGCTCTTGCAAGAATTATACAGTTTACAACTATCAGCGGAATGAATATTCCGAGACTCTTATAAAGGTCGGGGAAATATGCCTGAAGAAGCATCTGTACAATTGTTACAAAACTTGCAATAACAACGATATACGCCGCAATTCTTACCTTCTGAGGTATGAACTTACGAAGAAGCGATATAAAGAAGTTTGAAAGCATAAGTACAATAGTTGCAGAAATTCCCATTCCGAATCCGTTTGCTATTGTGGTTGTAACCGCCAGTGTGGGACACATACCGAGAACAAGAACAAAGGTGGGGTTTTGGGTTATTATACCTCTTAAAAGACTGTCTTTAAGCAGCTTCATTTAAAAGCCCCTCCTTTTCAAAATATTCTTTTGCAACCTCCAGAGATTTATTGACACCTGCGTCAATTATTCCCTTTGTGGTTTTTGTTGCACCAGTTATGGCAACAATTTCTCCGCCGTCCTTTTCAGTTTTTACGGGATAAGCTTTGTTTCTGAACTGCTCCGTAAAGTCTTCGCTGTCAGCCAGTGCACCAAGACCCGGAGTTTCGGAATGTTCAAGAATTTTTATTCCGGTAACAGTCTCTCCGTCTGAAGATACGCCCGTCATAATAACAAGACCTGAATTGTATCCCTTTATACTTTGCTTTACGGAAATACCTATAACCTTACCCTCAGCGTCATAAGAAAGAGCCGCTTCAGAGCCGGGGAGATATTCTGTTATGTCAACAATTTCTGTTTTCACAGTTCCGGGAATAACATAAAAACAACTTTCAGAAAATACTTTTTCGTTATTTTCCTTTATGGTGTCCTTGGTGAGATTGTTAACAAAAGCAAGAATCAATGTGGATGCAAAGCATATTATAAAAAGCTTTAATGCAATCCCGATTATGCCTGTTTTTTCTTTTTCCATGAAGACACCTCCCCGAATCTTTTTTGTCTTACCACCTTGTCAATCAAAGGTGTTGCCGCATTCATCATAAGTATGGAATAACTTACACCCTCGGGATATCCGCCGTAGGTTCTTATAGCAACCGTAAGTACGCCGCAAAGAATACCTGCAACAATTCTTCCCTTTCCTGTTATGGGACTTGTTACATAGTCGGTTGCCATAAAGAAGGCACCAAGCATAAGTCCGCCGGAAAGGAGATATTTAAGCGAAAGTGCAAAATCAAAGCCTGTGGTCAATAAGGTAAGAACATAAACCGTTCCTATAAAGCTTGCGGGAATATGTATTCTGATAACTCCCGATGCTATTAAATAAATTCCGCCTGCTATGAGTAAAAGTGCACTTGTTTCACCGATACATCCGCCGGTGTTTCCTAAAAACAAATCCTTAAATGCTATTTCATTTCCCTCTGCCAATGTTGCAAGAGGAGTAGCTCCGGTAACCGCATCAGCTAAGGACATGCCCTTTTCAAAGGGCAGAGACCATGTAGTCATCTCCCCTGCAAAGGACGCCATTAAAAATGCTCGTCCTGCCAAAGCCGGGTTCATAAAGTTACATCCGAGTCCGCCAAAGAGCTGTTTTACAACGATAATTGCAAAAGCACAGCCCAAAGCGACCTGCCAGTAGGGCATCAATGATGAAACATTCATTGCAATGAGCATACCCGTAACCAGTGCACTTCCGTCAGAAATGGTGTTTTTCTTTTTCATTATGAGGTTGTATAACGTTTCGGACAAAAGGCTTGCCGCAATAGAAACGAGAATCATTATTGCCGCTCTGGGTCCGAAAACATATACCCCGTAAAATGCCGCAGGACAAAGAGCAAGGAATACCTTGAACATTATGTTCTGCGTTTTCTTGAAGCTTCTCAGATGAGGAGTTTCAGAAACTATTAAGCTTTTTTCGTCAAAATTTTCCACTCTTCCCGCCTCACTTTCCGCTTCTTATAGCATTTTTGCCGCGACGGATTACCGCCACGGGATTTCTGTCCGAAGGACAGGTATAAGCACAGCATCCGCATTCTATGCACGACATAATTCCCTGCTTTTTCGCTTCTTCCCAATCCTTGGCATTAATAACTTTAGAAAGGGTAACCGGCATAAGACCCATAGGACATGCCTCCACGCACTTTCCGCATCTTATGCAGGGTACCACATCCTTTGTTCCGAGCTCTTCTTCGGTAAGTGCCAATATTCCCGAGTTTGTCTTTGTGAAGGGAATTTTAAGAGAATAGATTGCCGATCCCATCATGGGACCACCTGTAATAAGCTTTGCAGGCTTCTCAACAAAGCCTCCTGCGGCTTCGA
>JAZRHF010000169.1:0-4617 GCA_045644565.1 Clostridia bacterium
CATCTGTTAAGGCTTGTTGCGGTAATAAAAAAGGGGGCAGATACATTGGAAGAGGCTATCATTGAATTAGTTAATGTGTCTAAGGATTTTGATGGCGAGGGTGTTTTAAAAAGCATCAATCTCAAGATTAATAAACACGAGTTTTTAACGCTTTTAGGTCCTTCGGGTTGCGGTAAAACCACAACTCTCCGAATTATTGCGGGATTTGAAACTCCTACAAGCGGAAATGTATTTTTCGAGGGAAAGGATATTAAAGATATACCTCCCTACAAAAGAAGAGTAAATACTGTTTTCCAGAAGTATGCACTTTTCCCACATTTAAATGTTTTTGAAAACATTGCATTCGGATTAAAGATTAAAAAGCTTGATAAAATAGCAATCGAAGAAAAGGTTTCCAAAATGCTTGAGCTTGTAAACTTAAAGGGCTTTGAAAAAAGAGATGTTGATTCTCTTTCAGGCGGTCAGCAGCAGCGTGTTGCCATCGCACGAGCTTTGGTTAACGAGCCTGAAGTTCTTTTGCTGGACGAGCCTTTGGGTGCACTTGACCTAAAGCTTCGTAAGGATATGCAGCTTGAGCTTAAAAGAATCCAGCAGGAAACCGGAATTACCTTCATTTATGTTACCCATGACCAGGAAGAAGCTCTTACCATGAGTGACAGAATTGTTGTTATGAACGGCGGTAAAATCCCGCAGCTCGACACACCTGTTGATATTTATAACGAGCCTGAAAATGCATTTGTTGCCGACTTTATCGGTGAAAGCAACATCATCCCCGGAACAATGAAGAAGGACTGTCTTGTGTCTTTCCTCGGAAATGATGTTCCCTGTGTTGACGTGGGATTTTCTGAGTATGAGCCTGTTGATGTAGTAATACGTCCTGAGGATTTAAAGCTTGGAAAACCCGGTGAAGGCTTTATCGACGGTGTTGTCAAAAGCGTAACCTTCAAAGGTGTTCATTATGAAATGATTATCGAAGCGGGAGACTATCCCTTTATGGTTCATTCAACCTTAAAGGAGGATGTGGATATGTCTGTAAGTCTTTCCGTTATTCCTTATGATATTCACATCATGAAGAAGGTGGCAAAAGATGAATAAGAAGTCAACCTATCTTGCCCTTCCCTATTTTGTCTGGGCAATAATATTCACGGTGCTTCCGCTGATTCTTGTCTTCATGTTTGCAATTTTCAAAAAGGATCAGGAAGGTTTTCATTTTACCACCCAGTACCTTTTGGAACTTGCGGAAAAAAAGGACATCATTATTTCTTCACTTATAAAAAGCTTTAAGCTTTCTGCCATTGCCACAGCCATTTGCCTTATCTTAGGCTATCCTCTGGCTTATATTTTAGCAAACAGCACATGGAAGTATAAAAGCTTTTTAACAACTC
The DNA here is from genome assembly GCA_045644565.1 of Clostridia bacterium. Lineage (GTDB taxonomy): Bacteria > Bacillota > Clostridia > CAKSNL01 > HGM11501 > HGM11501. The sequence goes on from JAZRHF010000169.1 coordinate 1,386, forward strand.
TTATCATCCTTCCCATGTGGATGAATTTTTTGCTCAGAACCTATGCTCTTTTATCTTTAATGAACTATTCAGTTGACGCTGTAAGCGCTGTTTTTGAATTTTTCCATTTAGAGCCTTTTGAGCTTCAGTACACCGAAAACACCATTATAATAGGTATGATATATAACTATCTTCCCTTTATGGTGCTTCCTATCCATTCCGTTTTATCAAAAATGGATAACCGCCTGATTGAAGCGGCGGAGGATCTCGGTGCCAACAAGATAAGAGTTTTCACAAAGGTAATATTCCCTTTAAGTCTCGGCGGTGTAATAAGCGGAATCGAAATGGTTTTCATTCCTTCGATTACCACTTTCGCACTTTCAAAAATGTTAGGTGGAGGAAAAACCCTCTTAATAGGTGACATGATTGAATCACAATTTATCGAAACTCCCAACTGGGGTTTTGGTGCCATTTTATCGGTAATAGTAATATTCATTGTGCTTCTATTCATGTTCCTCTCAAGTAAATTCGGCTCTTCCGACAAAGAGTCAGGAGGGGGGTTACTCGGATGAAGGCTTTAAGACGAATTTACGCATCGCTCATATATATATTCTTATATGCACCGATCGTTATACTCATTCTGTTTTCCTTTAACGAATCCTCAAGCAAAACCAAATTCACAGGTTTTTCATTAAGATGGTATAAAGAGCTTTTCTCAAACCCGGCAATTATTTCGGCACTTTTTTATACACTTATATGTGCCTTGCTCTCATCTTTAATCGCCACTGTTATCGGCACGGTAACGGCGGTGGGAATAAACAAAATGAGGAAAGGTCCTAAAAATTTCCTCATGAATCTTACCTATATTCCCATGTTAAATCCCGAAATTGTAACCGGTGTATCTTTAATGCTTCTTTTTGCATTTCTTAATTTCGGATTGGGCTTTTCTACCATGCTTCTTGCCCACATCTCATTTAACATCCCCTATGTTATAATTTCGGTTCTGCCTAAATTAAAGCAGATGAATCCTCATCTTTACGAGGCCGCCCTTGATTTAGGGGCTCACCCCTTATATGCATTTTTCAACGTGGTTCTCCCTGAAATAAAAAGCGGTATTGTTACAGGCTTTCTTTTCGCAGTAACCATGAGTATCGACGACTTCGTAATAAGCTTCTTTACCACCGGAAACGGGGTTCAGAATCTTTCCACCTATATTTACAGTGCCACAAAACGAGGCATAAAACCTGAAATAAATGCACTTTCGGCACTTATGTTTGCCGTTATGCTGGTTCTTTTACTGATTGTCAACAGCCGTGACGATTCAAAAAAGGAACCTATTAAGAAATAAAAGAAAGGACTTTAAAAAAATGTCAAAAAAGAAAAACGCAAATATTGCAAGAAACACTCAGAAAAAACAGGAAAAGCAGGCTCTCAATCAGAGACTTGAAAACTTTATCGTAAAGCACACAGGTATCGTTTTAATCCTCGCCGTTCTTTTCACGGTATTCAATAACTACAAAAACAGTACCATCGCCGGCGGAATGTTCGTATTATTCGACATTTTGATTTGGGCAGGCGTTGCTGCAGTTTTGGTTTTCGCAATATTAGGTATCGTAAAAAAGAATCCTGACCTCTACAAATGGTGTGCTGTCGGTGCAGCTAACTCAGTAATCTGGTTTATATTCAAGCGTATGGGCAACTTCGGCGTTCTCCATTGCTATTATGCAATTGCTCTTTATTTCGTTTTCTGTCTTTTATACTACATCTTCGCTTACACAGGTGTTTGGAACAAAAAGGCTGTCAGAGTTTTATTCTATGTTTTAGTATTGGCAGTATCCATCGCTTGGATTGCAAGTATTGTCTTAAACATCTTAAAAACCGGTGTTATCATAGGTTACCCTCTTATCTAATGCTTTCAATTTCTTGAAAGGAGTATTAAAATGGCTAAAAAAAGTTTAATTACTTCCATCGCTTTAGTTGTTGCCGTTCTTATGCTTTTCACTGCCTGTCAGTCTGCTTTTTCCTCAAAGACCGACGAAGGAACAGGAAACCTTAATTCCAAAGGTGTTGCTACAACAATCGGTAACGAAATTTACTATAAGCACCCCTTTAACTATCAGTTATATAAATCAGACTTAAAGACTGATGAATCCGTAACAATAGGTGAAAACTCCTTCTGTGCAGTAAATGTAGACGGTTCTGTTTTCTATCTTTCCTTTTATTACGATGAGGAAACGCAGGAATCAGGCTTCAAAATGCATAAAATCACAGAAAACGGAGATGTGTTGATTTTCTCCGATTCCGAAATAACCTATCCTCAGATTGCAGGAAACTACATCTATTATCTTAAGTCTGTTCCGGAATTTCACTCCGGATATTCAAGTCGCGTTTACAGAGCAGAGCTTTCAGAAGGTTCAACCCCCGAATTGGTTTGCGACGTTCTTTGTAACACCTTCTATGTAGACGGTGATACAATTTACTACGGAGATGTAAATGCAACAGCTTTAATGTCCGCTTCCCTTGAAAATGCAATTAATGTTGCAAAAACAGCACCTCTTGAAGCTACAATGCAGCGTTCCTCTTCTGAGCTTGGTGCTTCTGTTATTATTGCAGATATGGTTTTGGGAAATATTACCGCTAAAGGAAATTCTTTATACTTCATTGATTATTCAAATAATCAGGGCGAGTTTTTATCCTATGACTTAAACTCTAAAACCATCAGAGGCTTTAACAACGGAATTACCGCAAATAACTACAATATTTCAGGAAACTATATCTACTATCACAACGCTTCAGACTATTGTATTTATCGCATGAAGCTTGACGGCAGTGATATCGAAAAGGTATCCTCCATTTGTGACGGTCAGATTATTCTTTCCGGCGGAAAGCTCATATATGTAGGAATCTCCACAAACGAAGAAACCTACGGAGATCGCTATATTGCAGTTTGCGAAGCTGACGGTACAGTTATTCGTGACATCACTTTCACGGAAGATTATGACCCTTACAGAAACATGGATGATTCCGAAGGTTATTATGATGACTATGCTTATGCAGAGGAAGCTTCTGAAGAATCAGCTGAATAAAAAAATAATAATAAAAAAATCACCGCCGTGATATGCACCCCAAAAGTTAGACACTTTTGGAGGTGCATATTTTTATGGGAAAAAAAGGACAAAGAAGCAAAAAATACTCGCCAGAATTCAAAATATCTGTTATAATGGATATGCGTGAACATCATTTGGGTTATTAT
>JAZRHF010000170.1:0-19498 GCA_045644565.1 Clostridia bacterium
CCTTCCCAGCCTGTTGCACGGTTACGGTCGATGTTGATATAAAGGTGCATAAATTCCGCGCCTTCTTCTTTTATGGCATCAAGGCACTTAACGTAGAAATAGAAATTATCCTTGTCTCTTGCAACCTTTGCACGGGAAATGGAGTTTATAATTTTCGCCTCGTATTTCCCTCCGCCCACTTTATCATAATCTCTGTCATAAGCATCATAGTCGTTGATAAATTCGGGAGCAACGTCATTCCACTGTGCCGTATCGCCCGATACATCAATTGTAACTTCGGCGGATGCTACAGGTGCAGGACGAACGCCCTTATATTTTCTTACGAAGTCGCAAAGGAGGTTGTAATAATCGTCCTTCAAAGGACCACGGTTAGGCTCTAAGTCACGGCTGTTTTCATAGTCACAGGCATCAACAAAGCCGTTGGTAAAGCCTGCATATTCCTGCTGACGTACTGCCGTCCACTCGTTCCAGCCGTCAATATAAACAAAGGCGGGATCGGTATCTAAAATCTGCGATGCCTGCTCACGCATAAACGCCGCACTTCTTGCATTTCCAGCTGTATAGTCCTCACCAAAGCCTTCTGTATATCCTCTTCCCTTTGTATAGGGGTCAGATGCAAGACCTGTTGCGCCGTAGCCGTAGACATAAGAGTGGTTTATGGCTACGCCAAGAGTCATTGCTTCAATTCTGCCGTCTTCCCTTTCTGCGCCCCATTCGTGGAGAGGATAGTTTTCAAGCCATATCCATGAGGGATTTTTAGGATTGGTCTGTCCGTTTTCACGGTTACCGCCGTTTCTTCTTTCAACCATAGCATAAAACTTATTCATAATATCCGCTTCGCCAAGGTCAAGAGGATCCAGATACGATTTAACCGCTGATTGTGCATTGCAGATTATAAAAGGTTTTCCGTTCCACTTGAATACAACATCGTGATTGTTTTCATCGGCGTAAAGATTAAACCAGAGAGCCTCTGCCATATCGGGCAAATTCTGGGGATTTCCCGTGTGTGCGCTGATGCCGGGAACCTTTACGCCCGATGCCTTTGCATCCTTAAATGCCTGCATAAGCACTCTCATAGCCTTTATGTATGCCATTGTGTTGTTGGTATAGTCCAAGAATATTGCATCTACCCCTGCATTGGCAAGCCAGGTTGCGTGCTTTCTGTAAACGAAATAGTCAAAGCTTGAGTAAAAGCCCAAAAGAGGCTCGCCCCAGTAAAACACTCCGTTTGAGTCCCAGACAGGGTCTGAATATACATTTCTTGCTTCGGGCTTTAATGCATAAATTTCGGGGATTACATAGGGTATGGGATTTAAGTTGTCGTGCCAGTCCCAGTACATTATGCCAACGAAGTGGTCTCCTTCTTTAACGGGGCCAACTTCCTCGAAATCCGCAACCTTTCTGCCTAAGTCGTCTGTCGCCGCCCAGGTATCAGACCAGTTATCAATTATCGCTGAATCGGGAACGAACTTCATTTCATCACTTGCGGGAGCCTCAGTTGTCATAAGAGTTATGCTCTTCATTCTCACATGATAATAGGAGTTCATCATATAAGTGGATGTGAAATAAAGGTCGTGTGTTCCGTCAGTAGGTGTGATGTCAGCAAAAAATTCGGTCTTTACCTCATCGTTTATTACAACATAGCCGATGGGTAATGCATTATGGCTATCCAAACGAATTGCTATTGTATCGCCGTTTGAGCCATAGGGCATTAAACACTTAGCCTCAATTTTCACAGACTTTATCCCGGTTAAATCAACACCCTTAAAGCCTATGTAGCCATTATGAGAGAGGCCCAGTCCCTCAGCTGTCACATTTACCGCACCCTCTGACTTTATGTCTGCCTCTGAGGGAGTTAATACTTTTTCGCTTGCAAAGCTTACTGTCACAAAGGACAGCATCATCAGCAAGGTTAAAAGCATTGCCAAAATTTTTTTCATATTTTTATTCCTCCTTGAAAAATATTCTTTAAGTATATCATACTATAAAATCAGGTCCGGTCAATATTAAAATCGGACATTTTTTTATCAATTAAGGACACAAAATTTCTTATGTTTTGCTCATTTAAGATATACTTTTTCAGCATACGGACCTATTTCCGTGCCAAGTTCAGAAAGGTCATTAACCTTTTTACCGTTTATGTAAATATCTTCAAAGAAAATATTCCAGGTCTTATGATTTTCATCCTTGCCGGAAATAATTACGGGAGGCTTTGACAGCCCTTCGTCCACAAAGATATTTATATTCTTTAAGGTAATGTCGTGGTTTTTGCCGTAGCGACCTGTTCCCTCAACTCTCGGAAGGGGGTATATCCAGGCGTGGAATAGTGGCGGCATATAGCCTGCCTTTCCCGTATAAACGGATTCGTCCGATGCCTGATATTTCGGCTCCAAACAGTTTTTGTCATATTCAACACGGATATCCTCATATAAAATGTGGTGAGCATCTGCAAAAACTCTGTTTTGCATACTCATTGCCCCGTGCATATTGTGTATGAGGTCCAGATTTTTATAGTGTATATTTCTTATTTCCGAAGCCTGGGTAATTGCGCCAAGCTCCAATGTCCTTCCCCAGTCGCACCACATAACCGAGTTTTCAACGTAAAGGTTTTCTGTCACTTCATCTTCCCACTGCTTACGCCCATTGGGAACTATAATATCGTCAAAGTTACGGAAGAATGAATTTTTAACCGTCATATTCTTGCAGTTTATAAAGTCAATTCCGTCTGCATTGTATCGCCACATACCGATATGGCGTATATCGTTTATTTCAATGTTTTCACAGTGGTAAAAGGTCTGGGTCCAGCAGGCAGAATCCATAAAAGTAATACCGTCAACCACTATGTTTTTGCTTTCGTAAATTCTCATTGCGCCGATTGCAAAGTTTCCTTCGTCATCGGGTTGAGATTCGGTTTTAGCAGTTCTTTTTTCCCAGGAACCGTCAATTATGCCGTGTCCCACAAAGGCGATGTTTTCTGCATTTTCCGCAATGAAGTTTCCGTAAAGGCGTGCACCCTTGTCCACATATACCACGGTGTCTGATTCTATGCGTGTCGTTCCGACGTGATGCTCTCCTTCTCCGTAGTACAAAAGATTTTTCGCATTTTTATAGTCTGAATAGTCCTTTTCGGGAACTATAAAAATGTGAAGTGCATTATGAAAATCGTCACACTCCAAGCTGTAATGCCCTAAGGGGAAGGTTGCTTTTATCACGTTATCTGAAACTTCCGTTTGGATATTTTTAGAAAGAGGACGCACCTTAATTTCCTTAAACGACAAAGAAGGCGTGATTTCAAGTGTTACCTCGTTTTTTGCTTCAAGCAGAATAAAGCCCGATTCCTCCGTCTGTTCAATGGGCCTCTGATGACCGGGCCACACGGTGTTGAAGGGGATTTTTGATACTCTTGCAAAATAAACCGGTATTTCTTCGTTTTCGCATTTCACTTTGTATAAATCTGTAAACACACTATCACACCCTTTTTTGTATTATATAATATAAAAAAACTACCGTCAAGTACGATAATAAAATACCATAGAAAAGCCATTATATCAACGGCAATTTGTTATATATATGTTGTAAAATGTTTTGTCATTTGTCAATTATACTCCGAAATCGTGAATAAGAAAGCCACATCTTTGGGTTCAAGTTATATTCGCCAATAAACTGCCGAAGGCAATACCACTGCGAAGCAATATCACTTGCAATTCAAATACCACTCGCTTGATGAGCGAAAAAAACTGCGGTGTGTCCTGAAAGACACACCGCAGTTTTTTATATGTTTCCTCCTGCTATTTTCACATTGTCGCAATTTTCAAAGGCTTTTATGCCCTTCCATTTTCCCGGGAATTCTTCCCTTATTTCACAAACGGTGTTGGTAAAGGTTAAATCTTCGGCATTTTCTGCATATATAAGATAATCTCCCCTTGACTCCCTTTCCTTTTCGCCCACAGGATAGTCCGCATTTTCGGAAATCAAGTGTAAATCGGTAAAGCTTAAATTTTTAACCATTCCCTTTTCCTTTGCAGTTATCTTCAGAGATGAGAATAAATGCGCCCTGAAATTTGAAAACGAAACATCCTTTACATATCCTGCAACCGGGGATTCGATGTTTATGCACTTGCCTGCATTTTCCGCAGTTATGTTTGATATGTTTATATTTTCAATAAAAGCTTCCCCTCTGCCTGAATAAGATGTCATAAAGTTAAATACGGGGCCACTCCTTGACACGGTGATATTTGAAATTGTTGCATTTCTTATTTTGCCGTAGCCAACGCCTATCCTGAAGGCGCAAACGGAGCATTCCAAAACGCAGTTTGTAATTGTTATATTTTTGCAGGTGTCCATTCCGTTTGTAAGTCGCTGTGCCGAGCAACGGAGGGTTATGCAATCATCCCCCGTTTTTATGATGCAGTCGGAAACTGTTACGTTTTCGCACACATCTATATCAATGCCGTCGGTATTTTCGTGATATACCTCGTTGAAGATACGAATTCCCGTAATCTGCACATACCGGCTTCCGTAAAGGAACACCGTCCAGCAGGGAGAATTTATAAATTCAACACCCGAAATTTTAATTTTCTCCGAATCCACTACGGCAAGCATCTGACCGGGGCGAAGAATATTTAAGTCTCTTACATTAAAGCATCCGTACATCCAGGCATAGCTGTTTGTAGGCTTATGCTCTTTTTTCTCTTCAAAGAAAAAGTCTCCGCTTCCGTCAATTACTCCGCTACCCGTTATGGCAACATTACTCTGTCTTACGCATATTATAAAATGCTTTGCTCGCCACCGCTCGGGTACGGACCCGTAGTTTTCTATATATTCGTCGTCAGGATTGTAGTCATCCATATTAGTGCTTGCTTTAAGGTGAGCGCCGTGCCTTAAATGAAGTTCAACGTTGCTTTTAAGCCTGATTGTTCCGCTTATAAAAAGCCCCGCAGGGATTATAACCCTTCCCCCACCTGCTTCTTCTGCTTTATCAATGGCTCTCTGGATTGCTTTTGTATTTACTGTTACGCCATCAGCTACAGCCCCGAAATCAAGTATGTTGAAATCCATAAAATCACCTCGCTTTCATTATAAAGTAAAAACGTTCTGATGTAAAGCAAAAAAATCGCAAGGCGAATGCCTTGCGATTTTTATTTATTTAGTTATTGTGATTTCCTGGGTTTCTCCGTTCCAAGCTACGTTATAGCCAAGCTGTTCGGAGATAAATCTTACAGGGATAAAGGTACGGGAATCCTTAATCTTCGGGGGTACGTTAAGAGTATATCTTACTTCCTTACCCTTTGAATCAATGATATAAACGCTTCTGGACATAATCTGCATTTCGATTATTGTTCCGTCCTTTTCGATTAATATCTGCTGGATATTTCCGTTCCATTCGATGGTTGCACCCATTTCCTCAAGTAATCCTCTTAAAGGAATAAGGGTGTAGCCTGCTCCTGCGATATAGGGTGCAACGTCGATTGTTTTAACAGAATCAACACCGCCCTTATGGGATTTTATCTCGTTGGAGCCGATTTTAAGGATGTAGCTTTCCTTTTCATCTTCTGCTCTCTGCTCTGCTGAATTTGTGCTTTCATAGAAGGTAATTTCAGCACAGCTTGCTCTGCTGTCATTACCCATATTGATGTAAAAGCGGATGAAGCCTGCGTGTATGGGCTCGTCAAACTTTATAACCTGCTCGCCCTTTTTCTTTTCAAAGGAAAGAAGATCCTTTGCAACAGTATAGTTTTCTCCGTCAATGGAGTAAAGCACGTCAAAGTCAAGCCACAAGCCGTGATAGTCATCAGACTGTCTCGGAAGCACGTTAATCTGTGCTACATAGTAATTGTCGTTTAAGTCGATATCTAAAACATAGGGGCCTTCAATCCTTGTTGTCTGCCATACCGACTGGGGCGATCCGTCAATTGTTGCCGAAACCTTACCTGTGTCGGGCCACTGCAAGGGAGCATCACAGGTAGCTGTCATTCCCTTTTTCGGAATTGCGATAAGACCGCCTTCTTCGTATGCCGCCGCATAGTCCTTAGGCTCAACTATTGCCATATTGGGATCATAGGGCTTAAGATTAAGCTCGGCGCAGGTACCGTAACCGCCGGCGCTGTCTAAAAATTCAAGCTTTAATGCGTCAAGCTTTACGTTGAAGGACCATTCGGAGTTTTTAAGTCCCATATCGTTTGCCCATTCGCCGCCACCGATTAAATATTCCTCTCCGCCCAAAATTGCATAGGCGTTGTACTTAAATACTCTTCCCGATTTTATGTTGTCCTGTCTGGGGGTGTATGTAAAGCCTCCGATTGTAACGGTACCGGGAAGGGTTATTGTAACATAGAAGGGAGGATCATCCTTTGATGTGACGGTAGATCCTGTTGCCTTATAGTTTGAGTGCCAATAGGTATCAGAGCTTCCGTCAATCATCTTTTCAGCCGTATTGTTTCCGATGTGGCTTGATACCTTTATTTTCCATTCGCTCTTTTCGGGAATGAAGCCTGCTTCGTATTCTTCACGGGGACCTGAAAGTTCAGCCTTTTCTTCCTCTGCCTTAATCGAATCAACATCTTTTTTGGTGAGAATGTCAATTTCTCCGCAGGTTCCAACTCTTCCCACGGTTGAGCGGAATACAAGGCGTAATCCTGCTATTTCCGTTTCATTCCAGGAAACAACTTCAATTGTTCTGTCACCTATAAAGGTACCGGACGCAAGCTTTACGCCCTGGGATGTACCGGAGAGTGCATATACATCATAATCCTTGATATAGCCTGTATCACTGCTCTGTCTGGGAGTGTAGCGGATACCTGCAGTTTTCACTCTTGCAGGAAGGTTAATATCAATTGTAAAGGGAGCAGGATCGGTTGTGTCAACCTTTCCGTCCTTTACGGTGTAGTTTGAATGCCAATAGGTTTCGGGCTTTCCGTCAATCATCTTTTCTACTTTTTCTGTGCGAAGCTCGCTTGATGCCTTAATCGTCCATTCGCTCTTATCGGGAACGGTTTCAACCAAAGGAAGCTTACTTGCATCATTTGCCGATTCCAATTCAGCAGGGCTTATAAGGTCAATTTCCGCACAGGTGCCAACTCCGCCTGCTACTGCTGTGCTTGTAATGATAAATCTCAAGCCTGAAATATTTGTTTTATCCCAGGAAACAACCTCGATTGTGTCGTCGCCTTTGAAGTTTCCCTTTGCAAGAAGCTTTCCCTGAGTATCTCCTTCAAGTGCATAAAACTCATAGCCCTTTACATAGCCTGTGTTACTGTTCTGACGGGGGGTAACTCTTATACCCGATGTTGTCGCTTCTGTGGGAAGCTTGATATCGAAAATATAGGGAGGCTGAACCTTGTTTACAGCCGCTCCGTTTTCGGTATCATACTTTGAGTGCCAGATGGTATCGGTTTTACCGTCAATCATAAATGCGGCTTTTCCCCATCCGATTTCGGTATTTGCGGTAATGGTCCATGTGCTTTTTTCGGGAATGGACAAATCTTCTGCACTTACGCTTAATGTAGCTATTAAAGAAAGTGCCAAAACAAGAGAAAGTATTAAACTTAAAATCTTTTTCATTTTACTGCCCTCCCCTTATAAAATTTCTGCAGCCTTTAATACTGCTTCTTCGTTGATTTCTCCGCCGCTTATTGCGAAGGTGTCACCGTTTACGTAAACTTTCCATCCGAATACCTCGGAAATATAGCTTAAAGGAATATATCTTAAACCATCTACAACTTTAACAGGATTAGAAAGTGCCACAACAGCACCGTTCTTTCTTGCTTCCATAGAACCTACGATTGTGTATGACCAGATATGGTCAACAATTTCTATACCGCTTCTGTTATAGTTGGAAACGTACTGTGCATTATCCTCTGCATAGTATTCTGTCTTTGTTTCGCCATAGCCCATAATTTCTTCAACGGCAAGTTCGGGAACGTAAAGTGTTCCGTTTTCGGTAAAGGTGGTTATTCTTGTATCCGCATCATAAACGTTCATCTTACCGCCTGATACTACCATTTTATTTGTTCCTGCCTTGAATACTGAAGTATCATTTAATGCTTTTCTTGTATCTGTATCAAGTGTTACCTGGGGAATTTCGGTGTAGAGATAGTTAAATCTTCCCATAGGTGCAACGGAACCGAACTCGTAGAATCTTAAAGCATCGCCGTTTTCTTCTGCATTGTCGGCAACCTTAAATTCAAGGTCGATTTTGCCTGTTTCACCGATTATGCTTCTTGAAAGTGCAAAAATTACGCTCTTTCCTGAAATCTTAACTTCTGCATTTCCTGAAGCAGCCCATGCAGAATCAAACTTTTCAATTCTGCCGTCGCCGTAGATGAGGAAGTCATAGCCTTCCCAACCTGTTGCGCGGTTTCTGTCGGCATTTATATAAATGTGAAGCTTGGAAGTATCTGTAATATCCTTATCTGCATCAACCTTTATGTAAAGCTTTTCTGCATCCTTCGCCATTTTAGCTCCGGTTATTACATTTATATAGCTTGTTACATAGTGGAAGTTTTCACCTGTTTTATAGTCGATAAGACCGTATTCGTCTCTCGCCTCACCAAAGTTATCGTTGATGAAGGCGGGACCTACATTATCCCACTGTGAAAGGTCTCCTGCAATATCAATGGTCTTATCCTCTGTTGCAAGGGGAGCGGGACGAACGCCCTTATATTTTCTTACAAAGTCAACTAAAAGGTTGTAATAGTCGTCTCGGAGTACACCCCTTGATGGCTCAAAGTCACGGCTTCCTTCATCGTCAAATGCATCAACGAAGGAATTGTCGTGTCCTGAATACTGGGCATTTCTGCTTGCTGTCCATTCGTTCCAGCCGTCAACGTAAATGAAGGCGGGATCTTCTCTCAGTGCCTGAAGTGCTTCTTCTCTGAAGAAGTAGCCCATATTCATAGCGCCTTCTCTGTAATCTTCGCCAAAGCCTTCTGTGTAGCTTCTGCCCTTGGTGTAGGGATCGGAGAATACGCAGGTGTGGCCCCATCCGTCAACATAGGATTCGTTTACGCCGGTACCAACAACCATAAATTCGGTTCTTCCGTCTTCTTCCTGGTTCCACTTGGTTAAGGGAGATGCCTGAAGCCAGTGCCAGTAACGGTCACCACCCACAAATTCAACGGGTTCACGGCTTCCCGACATACGGAAGGTGAATTTTTCAAATATTTCTCTTATGTATGCTGTTTCATCAAGCTTTTTTGTATCAAGATTTGTGGACCACTTGGAGTTGTTACCGAAAAGCAGAGGTGCTCCGTCCCACTCATACCACAAATCCTTATATCTTTCGTTTTCAAAGAAATATGAGTAAATGTTTACAAGCTGACGACGGCGTTCTGTATGGTCAACATACCAAGAGTTAAGTGCATTTATTTTAGGAACTTTAATGCCGTCTTTCTTTGCATCGGCATAAGCCTCGCAAAGAAGATTAAGTGTCTGTCCGCCCGATGCATCACCATTTGACCAGTCAAAGAATATTACGTCAACACCCGCATTTGCAAGCATAATTGCGTGACGGCGGATTACCCAGTAGTCAGACATTGTGTAGTATCCGAACAAGGGTTCATTCCAGTAATAGGAATTTGCACCTTCGGGCCACGCCTCGTGATAAAAGTCTGCATAGGCATCGGGGTTTGCCGCAATAATTTCAGAGGGTATTCTTGCAGTTGTAATGGGCTTTTCAGTTGTGCCCTTCGGCCAGTACATCATGCCCACTTCTCTCTGCCCTTCCTTAACGGGTCCAACCTCTTCATAGTCTGCCACCTTTACGCCTGCGGCACTCGTTGCAACCCATGTATCGGAATAGTTATCTATAAGATAATCATCAGAGGGCATAGTGTAAGGACTCACATACTTTTCCTTTGAAAAAGTAATGTTCTTTACAGCCGCACTTCCTATATGTGCTGTAACATAAACATCGTGTACGCCGGTAATATCCCTTAAATTAGAGTAATATTCAGTTATACGGCTATCACAGATACGAACGAAGGTAAGTATTACACCTCCGTCAATTTTATCCGCCGTAATTCTCAAGGTTGCCTCGCTGTATTTATCAAGCGACACCTTAACGGAGAGCATATCCGTAAGGTCAACCTGTTCAAATTTGATGCTTCCTCCCTCTTTGATGCTTTTTGATACATCAAAAACGGTTTCTGTTCCTTCTGCAAATGACGGTATGAGCGATACAATCATCAGTAAAACAAGAAGGATTGATGCAAGTTTTTTCATATTTTTCTTCCTTTCTTTAATATAAGGATCCCCTTATATACTATTTACTTTTATTATAGCACAAAAAATTATATAATTCCTTAAATTTTTTTACGGATTTTGTGCCATTTTTCTTTGTTTTTTTGTCATTTTAAAAAATGTCTCTTTTATAATTTTATCATATCAAAAAAGAAAACACAACAAAAAAAGCTTTGTGATTTCGCACAAAGCTTTCCTTATTTATTTGGTTATTGTTACTTCTCTTGTATCTCCGTTCCACTCAACGTTGTAGCCTAAGTGTTCGGATATAAATCTTATGGGAATAAAGGTTCTTCCGTCCTTTATTCTGGGGGATTGCGGAAGAGTATATCTTACCGTTCCGTATTTACCGCCCGTTTCAACAAACACAAGATTGTGTCTGTTCTGCAGGATAATTGTTACGCCGTCCTTTTTAATTTTTATAGTCTGGTCTTCGTCAATCCAGGTGATTTCAGCGCCCATCATTTCAAGCAATCCTCTTAAGGGAATGAGTGTTGAGCCCCCTGCAATGTAAGGTGCAACATCAAGTGTTTTTTCCTCTGCTACCCCTTCTTTAACTGCGCTTATCACGGGAGAGTCAATTTTAAGGACATACTTTTCGTTGTTTCCGCCGGTTCTCTTTTTCATTGTGGCAACGGTTTCATAGAATTTAAGCTCTCCCACGGATGCCTTATTGGTGTAGCCCTTTGTGATTTCAAATTCGATATACTGCGCCTTTACGGGAGTATCCAGAACAATTCTCTTTGTGTCGAGATTTTGTTCAAAGCCAAGTCCTTCAAGCGCCAATTCGTAGTTTTCTCCGTCAAGAGAATAGTATATGCTAAACTCTTCCCAGATACCATGAAAATCATTTGTCTGTCTGGGATAAACGTCAATCGCCGCAATTTCCTGCACGCTTGCAAGGTTTATGTTAAGAGTGTAAGGAGGCTTTGCAGCACTTTCTGTCTGCCACCAGGTTTCCACTCTTCCGTCAAGTGCATTTTTAAGAGGTCCGTTTACATAAGGTGTTTTATTTGATGTGGCAATTGCTTCCTTTACGGAAATTTCAGAAAGACCTTTTCTGTCGTAAAGCTCCTCATAGCCCGATGCCTTAACGGTTTCCGCCCCGTCCTTTGCCTTAAAGAGTTTAAGCTCTGCACAGGTGCCGTAGCCGTTACCGCCGTTTAATATAACAAAGCGGAATTTCTTTGCCGTGATATTGCCGACATAGGTCTTTTCGCTTTTACTTGCCGGTATAAGGGTTGAAAATGCTGTGTTCATTGTCCCTTTTTCAAGGAAATACCACTCACCGTCAACGGAGTCTGATGCATAGGTTTCATACTCTGTGCAGATACCGCTTTTTCCATCTCCTCTTGCCTGATACATAAATCCGGAGAAGGTCACATCCTCACCGAAAATTATATCGATGTTGTAAGGTGCGCTGTCACGGCTTACGATGCTGCTTCCCTCTGCCACATAGTTTGAATGCCAGTAGGTAGCATCGTTTCCGTCAATAACCTTATGAGGCTCATATCCCTCTCTTACGCTGGAGGCTTCGGCCTTCCAACTTGAGGAAGGTGTTATAAAGAGGCTTTCTTCCGCCTTTTCTTCTTCCTTTACATCTTCCTTGGTTTCTACCGTCTTGTCGTGAGAATAAGTATCAACTTTTCCATCGCCTTTTACGCTCCCTACATTATCGGTGTTTTTAGCTCCGCTTTTAATAAATTTAATTTCAGCTCCGCTACCGTGACCGTTTACACCCGATACCTTAAAGCGGATTGCCTTGAAGGTTCCGCCTGTTGCAAGTGTCGCAGTTGCGGTTTCTCTCGCCTGAGCAACCTTGGTTGTTTCATAGATGAACTTTGTGTTATAGGTGAATTTCACTCCGTCTTCTGATGTGTAAACCTCAACTATCTGCCATATACCTGCTTCGGAAGTATCCTTTTCAGTTTTCGGTCTCGGAACGTATGTTACGCCCGAAATTTCTCTTGCCTCGGGGAAAGTAACCGTAATCATATGGGGATTTTCGTGCTTTGTTGATACCCCGTCCTTTGAATATTCCGAGTGCCAATAGGTTTTTTCATTCCCGTCAAAGGCTTTATCAATTTCGTTCCATTGTTGGAAGCAACTTGCCGTAATAGTCCATGAAGCCACATCGTCATAATACTCTTCGGCACTTATGCCTGTTACCGATACAAGGGAAAGCATAAGAGAAAGTATCATTATTAAAGATAATGTTTTTTTCATACTCTTTCCCTCCCATCAAAGATTTTCGGCAGCTTTTAATGCCGCTTCTTTGTTGATGCCGTAACGACCGATTGCAAAAACGCCGTTTCCTAAATCAGCAACCTCTAAATCAAAGGCTTCTGCAAAATAGCTTATGGGCATATAAGGAATTCCGTCAACCAGCTTTAAGGGATATGAAAGACTTCTTACCTTACCGTTTACCCTTACCTCATTGGTACCGATGAAGGAATATGTCCAGCGGTTATCAACTATTTCATAATTTTCAAGCTTGTGGCTCTTTACATATACAAGGTTTTCATCGGGATAAAATTCAATTTTTGTTTCGCCGTATCCAAGTATATCTTCTGCCGCCTTAACGGGAACATAAACCGTTCCGTTTTCTAAGAAGGTGCCGTATCTCGTGTCAGCTTCAAAAGCAAACATTTTTCCGCCTTCAACATTTATATACTTGCTTCCTGCCTTTACTACCGCAGTTTCAAAAAGGAGACTTCTTGTATATGCATCAAGAGTAACCTGAGGAAGAGTTGTATATAAATAGTTCATTCTGCCAAGAGGTGCAACTGACCCCTGATCATAGAGGTTTAAGAAATCCTCTCTTTCCTTCGCATTGTCTGCAATTTTATATTCAAATTCAACCGCATCTGCTTCGCCCACTATCCACCTCGGAACGGAAACCATCATGGCATTTCCCGTTATCGATACCGGAACATCTGTCGCTTTCACAAAGTTTGCTCCATCGGTGCAGGATGAAAGCACGCCTTTTCCTTCAAGATTTACAGCAAAGTCATAGCCTTCCCATCCGGTTGCACGGTTACGGTCGATATCAATGTAAATATGCATAAAGTCGCCTGTTTCCGCTATATCCTTATGTGTCTTAACAAGGAAATAGATGTTTGCATCGTCCCTTGAAACCTTGGAGGATGCTATGCGGTTAATTTCCTTTGATGTGTAGTGATAGCGTTCACCCGTAAGATGATTTGTAATTCCCTTAATATCTCGCTCATAGCCACCGCCGACATTTAAGTATTCGGGAGTTACGCTGTCCCACTGGGAAATATCTCCTGCTATGTCAATGGTTTTCGCCTCGCCTGCAACCCTTGCAGGTCTTACACCCTTATACTTTCTGATAAAATCAATCATAAGCATATAATAGTCGTCTCTGAGCGCTCCTCTTGAAGGCTCGATATCACGGCTGTTTTCATCGTCGAAGGTGTCAACAAAGGCATTTTCAAATCCCGAGTACATACTCTGACGGGAGGCGGTCCATTCGTTCCATCCGCCTATGATTACAAGAGCAGGATCTTCATCCAGCACACGGGATGCCTGCTCGCGGAAGAAATAGCCCTCGTTCATTGCACCGGGGCGATAGTCCTCACCAAAGGCTTCCGTGTAGCTTCTTCCTCTTGTGTAGGGGTCTGAAAATACGCCTACTTTTTCGTATTCATATACATAGGACTGATTTATTGCAACGCCAAGGCTCATTGACTCAACTCTGCCGTCCTCTTCCACATTCCATGCGGTCTGAGGATAACTCTGAAGCCAGAGCCAGGATTTATCATCGTCTGTTGCCTCTCCTGCCGTTCTGCTTCCCGAGCTTCTCACTGTGCAACTATCGAATATTTCGTTTAAGAGTCTGTCGTTTTCCGTATCACCACTACCGAAGGATCTTGTTGAAAGATATTCCCTTGTGGTATCTCCGAATAAAACGGGCTTTCCGTCCCAAGTGTACCAGAGTTCGGTATATTTCCCGCTTTTTATATAGTTTAAGTAAAGTGCTTTTATCTGCATTTCCCTTTGTTTATAGTCGCTTGCCCAGGAGTCAAGCACAGAAACCCGCGGCACATCAATGCCGTCCTTTTTGGCATCGTAAAACGCCTGAAACAGAAGGTTTGTTGTGTCAACATATATATGGTCTTCGTTTGACATATCAAGGAAAATGGCGTCAACTCCCGCCATCGCCAGCATTTCTGCGTGACGGCGGAACTTGAAATAGTCATAGCTTCCCGTATATCCAAAGAGTGGTTCTGCCCAGTAGTATGCGGCATTGGTGTCCCACGCCTTGTGGTTATAGTCATCCTTTGCATCAGGATTTGCCGCAATTATTTCAGAGGGAATTCTTGCATTTGAAGGCTTTACCGGCGTGGCGGTTGAAAGCGCTCTTCCTCCTGACCAGTCCCAGTACATTATGGCAACATCGTGTTTTCCGCTTTTCACTTCCCCTGCCTCGGAGAAGTCTGCCACCTTTCTTCCGAGAGCATCCGTTGCCGCAAAGGTATCCGACCAGTCATCAACAATGGCTGAATCGGGAACGGGAGTATAGTCGCTTTCCTGAATTTCATCAGAAAGAATTATTTCGGAAATTTTAGTAACCGAATCCTTTTTTCCGTAGGTGGATTTAAGGTATAAATCGTGAACGCCTTCCGTTTCATCGATATTGGTGTAAAACACCTTATCATAGGACTCCTTATCGCTTAAAACGATGTACCCTATGCACTTACCCTTTAAGGGATCGTCAATTCTTATCTGAATGGCATCGCCGTTTGATGCAGAAGCTTCCATTGTAAAGTCTGCCTTTATCCCAAGTGATTTTATCCCTGTAAAATCAACATCTTTGTATTCGGCATAATAGTCCACATGGTTAAATACCACCTTTCCTCCCGAAAGAACCGCTCCGGAAAGGTTTGATGCCGTATCTGCCTTAATGACTTTTTCTTCCGCCAAGGATGTTGCAACTGAAAAAGTCATTAAAAAGCAAAGCACCAAAGCTATAACTTTTTTCATATTTTTATTTCCTTCCTGAAGTTATTTGCCGATAGAATCTGCCCTCTCCATAAATTCTTCCTTAAGGCTTTCTACAACTGTATCCTCCTTAACCGCCTTTATATCCCTTGCCAGAACCTTTGCGTAAAGCTCTATAAGCTTGTCGCCTGCTTCTTTGTTTGCCATAGAAGGATTTCCCGTAACGTGTTCGGGGAAGCTTGCATACCAGGAATAAGGCGTAAATACCCTTCCAAGGTGCCCTACTCGTCCAAGAGCATTTATAGGCTCGGGAAAGCGCTGATATTCCATTTTTACACTTTCAGGTGCAACAGACATAACAAGGCTTGTTTCCCATTTGTCGGCGTGTCCCCCGGAATCCGCCGCCATATAGCTATCTGCCTCTGCTCTTTCCGACGGTGTAAGACCTGAATCGTACATAACGGAATAGAGTGTATAAGGCACGCATCTATCCATAGTGGAGAAAAGGAAATAAGAAAGCATAGATCCGTTTCCGCCGTGACCGTTTACGAACATAATTTTTGTAAAGCCGTTTCTTCCTATCTCGTCGCAGAGATTACGAAGAAGGGTTATTGTAAAATCGGACTCAAAGGCGAAAGAGCCCGGAGAAAACGTAGCCTCGTGAACCTGACCGAAATAATAAGCCGGGAAAACTACACAAGGCTCAATTTTTGCCGCTTCAACAGCAATTTTGTGTGCAATTAAAGTGTCTGTTCCGAGGGGCAGATGCTCACCGTGTCTCTCAAGTACTCCGATAGGCACCAGGCAAACCTTTTCCTCCCTTGCCATTTTTTCCAAATCTTTAGGTGTTGTAAGTTCCCACTGCATAACAGCGCCTCCTTATTAATACTCTCTATATCTTTATCTGTAAATACCCTTATCCGGCTCGTAGAAGAAAGCTCCTATGCCGTAGCCAAGGGTGCCGCCTGATTTAATATAGTTATAAAAGCTTTTCTGAAAGCTTGTTTTAAGCTCATCTTCACGGACATCAGAGAAATCCAATTTATCGAAAACTCTCCAGTACTCGCAATTTCCCGTGTCCTTTTCAAAAACAATTTTAAAGCAATCATAAAACATTTTCATATTGCTTCCCTCTTTATAGCAGGATGCAATACCCGGGTGTATAAGCCAGGACGCACATCTTACAGGCATAGGTCCTGTGTAGCCGTAAAAATCATAAGCCTTTTTTAAGGAATCAAGCAAAAGCTCCTCTGTCAGAGGTCCGCTTGAAGGAATGTGGCAGTTTAACACCTTGTCTCCTTTTTTAAGCCTTTCGTCATAATCCACATCCATATTCATAACCTCATACTGAAGGCGTCCCAAAGCAAAAAGTGTCATTCTGTAATAAAGGCTCATCCAGTCTGATACAAAGGTGCCCACAATTCCGTAAGCCGCCTTGCACTCGTTGTTTTTGTTTCTCAAATCCTCTAATGATTTATAGTAAACATCTTCTGCAATTTCCCTTGCCTTATACATATAGCGAAGTGGTCTTCCCGCAAGAAGCAAAAACGCCATATTTACTGTGTATATATGTATGTTTTTACTTTCCGAAAGCTCTTTAAGAATTTCATTATAATTTCTGTCAGGAGCAAGAAAAAGACCGTCCATAGCTTTTTTAATTTTATCCCTTGATTCCTTGTCCTCTGTAAGTGTGTCGCACACCGATGCAAGATAAGCTGAATCTTCCTTTGAAAAGCCTATTTTTTCTATAAATTCTCTCATTAAAATCCCTCCAATTCAGATAAAGATATTATAGTTCTTTTAATTCCTGATGTCAATACTTGAAGGAATGTTAAAGCTCCGATTTTGCCACTTTTTTATGCTTTTAACCTTTGGATTAATATTCATAGGAATCTTCTCTTTTTAATATTTTATATTCTTTATTTTGCATTGTCAACAAATCGGCAAAAATTGTGTAATATCTTTGTTTTTTTCGCATTTTTTCGTAATATATCAAAAGTGAGGAGCATAAAAAAACCGCAGGGCAACGCCCTGCGATTTTTTTACCATTCAAAATTTTTTTCTATGCACGGATAAGGATTTATCGTAAGATGTTCGCTTACGGGAAGTCCCTTTCTTGCTCTGTCCATAAAGTTCAAAAATTCGATATAATCGGGAAGCTTATGGCGGTGTTCACCGGGACGGAACCATGCAGCAGCATGATCGGGGCATCCTAAATACTTATAGCATTCCTTTACAGCCATAAAGTTCTGCCAAGCACCGATGGGGTTAATCCAGTAATCCTGCATACCTTCGCACTGGAGGTAATATCTCGGTGCAACAAGTGCGCCGAAATAGTGCATATCATAAGGAAGCTCCTCTTCTCTGTCACGGTAAGGTGTAAGAGCATCGCCCATCCATGTGGGGAAAGCATCAAGCATATCGCCGAGGCGCTCTGATCTTCTGTCGTTATCGCCCTGACCTGTAACAACACATCTGTGAGATACAGCACCGTGGCAACCGGAGTTGTTGGGGCAGGTGTACTTTATTCTTTCGTCAATTACTGCCGCAAGCATAGCGGTTTTACCTCCACGGGAATGGCCTGTTACGCCAACCTCTGTTTCGTCAACGAAGTCGAGCCGGCTGAATACATCCATACAAACCATATATCCCCAAGCCCAGGCACCGATATCTGTGAAGCGAACATCGGGATAAACTCTGTGAAGTCCCCCCTCACGGCTACCCTTAACGTCGTTTGCAAGTTCAAGGCGGTTAAAGCGTGCGGCAATATAGCCTCTTCTCATAGCTTCTTTAGTAACATCGCTTTCCATATTCTGATAGCATCCGTCTCCTGTAAGTACAACGGGGTGCTTTTCCATTGTTGCCGCAGGAATGTGAAGTTCAAGAGTAAATGAAACCTGACGTTCCTTTGTTCCTGCATAAATTTTATACCAGGTACCAACGTGATTTCTTGTAAGCATATTAAGCTGTTCAAATTCAACTACTTCGGGACGGGGAGGAATTTCGCCAAATTCCATTTCCACAACCTTTTTCTTTATTTCATCCCTTTTTGCATACCATTCTTCGGGGGTCATTCTTGTTCCGTCTTCCTTTAAGAAGGGATCGGGCATCTTGCCTAAAAATTCAACTTTTCTCATAATGCACACTCCTTTACTTTAATCATCAGTATTTTACATCACACAACTTTTGTTGTCAATAAAATAGCGAAAATAATGCAATATATTTGTTTTTAAAATTCGTTTTAATAATTTATTACTGCTATTTTATATACTGATATGCAATTCGGGGACTTCCGTCATCCACATAAATTATACCGCAACGGACAAAACCGTTTTTCTCAATTAAGTACTGCATTTTTTTGTTGTCGTTATGGGTGTCAATTCGGAGGTTTGAAAAATCCTCCTTGCAGAAATCGCAGGCTTTTTTCATTATTCCTTTTCCGTTTTTGCCCGATGCGATTCGGTGAATGGTTTTATATTCATCATCCGAAATCCACGCCCCGTCCTCTATGTAGGAATAGGTTTTATCCCTTCCGCCGATATAGGCAAAAACGCCTGTTATCTCTCCATTCTCTTCCACAACAAAAAGCTGTTCTTTTTCGATATCATCTGTAAGAAGTTCTTTCTTTGGATACCCTCCTGCCCATTGGGTCGGGTTACCTGACTCCCTCATAAAATTTCTTGCAAATTCGTAAACAGAAAGGATTTCTCCAAGGTCTTCCATTTTTGCTTTTCTTATCATAATCAGCACGCTCCTTTATAACGATACTTCAATTTATTAAAAATACTTTTGCTCTGTCGTCTGAATTCATGTGATATCAGGCGCAAAAAATATTGTTATATGCATGCACCCTTATGGCTTCACTGTGTAAGGGGAGCTGTCAACGGAGTTGACTTAAGGGTTGTGTTATTCTTAAACTTTTTACAATCCTCCCGTCACACTTCGTGTGCCACCCTCCTTTACACAAGGAGGGCATTTTTTCGAGATTATTCGCCATTCTTTATATCCTCATGTGATATAAGGAATAAAATTTTTTAAAGGCTTCCCCTTGAGGGGAAGCTGTCTGCAGGAGAATTTTGAATTATAATGTAAAAATTCTCCGATGACTGATGAGGTGTTAATATTGTTCAATATATCTTGACAAACACTTTCGAAATTTCTGTTGATATCCATATTCGAATATCTTAATACTTTTATTCCCAAATCATTTAAATACTTATCTCTGACAATATCGTTTTCTATATTTTCATCTTCGTAGTGCTGAGAACCATCAATTTCTATAACAAGTTTATAT
>JAZRHF010000171.1:0-1836 GCA_045644565.1 Clostridia bacterium
TGCGAAATGGCCGAGGAGGCAAAAAAGCAGGGTAAGCTCCTGAACATCGGTGTCTGCAACCGCTACCACCGCTCTGTTGAACTTCTGGAGCAGATGGTTCGCGAGGGTAAGTTCGGCAACGTATACCACGTTGTCTGTTCCTTCCGCTGCTTCCGTTCCATCCCCGGTCTCGGCGGTGCATTTACCACCAAGAGTCAGTCGGGCGGCGGCGTATTGATTGACTGGGGTATTCACTTTTTAGACCTTATCTTATACATACTCGGCAATGCAAAGCTTAAAAACCTTACCTGTAATGCATACAGCGAAATGGCAAAGGATATGAAGAGCTATAAGTACACAGGAATGTGGGCTGAAGATACCGCTGACATCGAAAACGGAACAAACGACGTTGATGACTTTATCACAGGCTTTATCCGTACCGACAAGGCTTCCATTTCCTTCAACGGTGCATGGGCACAGAACATTGCGAAAAACGAAATGTTTATAGACTTTATGGGTGACAAGGGCGGTGCCCGTCTTACCTACGGCGGAAAGTTCGAATTTTATGACGGTTCAACACTTCAGACCGAAGCTCCCGAATATGACATTCCCGATATGTACGAGCGTGAGGACAGAGACTTCCTTGCATCCATCGATTCCGGAATAAAGAACAGAAACCACATTGACAACATTTTAGAAAGTGCAAAGCTTTTAGACAGACTTTATGCTTCTGCAGAAAAAGAAGCCGAGCTTGAGGTTTGATTATGAAAAAAATCGGATTTATCGACTTTTTCCTTTCCGAGTGGCACGCAAATAACTATCCCGCTTGGATTAAGGAAATTTGCGAAGAAAAAGGACTTTCTTATGAAGTTGCCTATGCATACGGCGAAAAGCCCTCTGTTTTTGACGGAATGACCACAGAAGCGTGGTGCGAAAAATTCGGTGTAGCAAAGTGTGAAACCATTGAAGAGCTTTGCGAAAAGAGCGACGTTATTTTAATGCTTGCTCCCTCAAACCCCGAAAAGCATTTAGAATATGCAAAAAAGGTGCTTCCTTTCGGCAAGCCCACCTACATTGACAAAACCTTTGCGCCAAACCTTTCCGAAGCAAAAGAAATTTTCGCTTTATCGGAAAAATATAACGCCCCCATATTTTCAACCTCCGCCCTTCGCTACGGCGATGAGATAAAGGATGTTTCGGCAAAATCCATAATCACAACGGGTGGCGGAAGCAATTTGCCTGAGTACATCATCCATCAGGCAGAAATGGTTATAAAGGTTTTAAATGCCGCACCCGTAAGTGCAAAAGCAGAAAATCTTGACGGAAAATATGTAATTTCGGCAGAGTTTGAAGGCGGAAAAAAGGCAACCATGGTTTATGCAAATCCTCTTCCCTTTACGGTAACTGTTACAAAGGAAGACGGAGGAGAGTTTTATTCCGAAATGAAGTCACCTTTCTTTAAGGGGCTTATCGCAGACATTCTTAATTTCTACGAGACCGGAAAGCAGAGCTTTTGCCCTTCGGAAACCTTAAAGGTTATGGCCCTTCGTGATATGGCACTTTTTGCCTGCGGAAAATAATTATAAAAAAATAAGAAGGCTTCGGCGTCCTCACTTGGGGATGAATCGGTTTTGCCTTCTTATTTTTTTACCGTAAAAATAAATATCCACCCGCATAGCGGGTGGTTTTTCATTTTCGGGTATAACCCTAATATTCCTGGCTACGCACAAGTGCGTTTTTTATTGGCCTGCCAGCCATGCATCTGTTATTTGCTACCCATAAATGGGTTATCTTTTCGCAGGCTTCCCCTTGAGGGGAAGCTGTCACGAAGTGACTGATGAGGTGTAGCTTGCATAG
>JAZRHF010000172.1:0-12085 GCA_045644565.1 Clostridia bacterium
TTTTAATTGCAACATCTCGTTTTCATATTGTTTTATATGTCTGTACTCTCTGGGCATAAAAAATCCTCCTATGGTAGTTTCTTTAATTCTACCACAGGAGGTCTCTTTTTTCTATTGTCCGTTTTTACTGGACTTGTGCAACTTTGGTATGTCTGCATTTTTTGCACTTCTTAAAATCCGAAACTGCATTGCACCTTAAAAAATCGTGATTTTCAGGTGATTTTTTCCTGAGCGGTATGCCACCTTACTGTTCCTGTCTTTTTCTCATTCGTCGCCAGTTTATAAAAGCATACATATCGTTTATAAGAAAAACTATAAAGCATATAATTACCGATAAATAGGATATGTCGGTAATTGCCGCAAGAGTCCAGAGGATAATTAAAACAATGTCATTAAGGGCATAGGCAAGGGCAAAGTAGGGACTTCTTTTTGCACAAAGATAAACGGCAGAAAAGCTTGTGGTAACTGAAATGGTGCTGAAAAATAAATTTTTCGTATCAAGAAATTTTAATATAAAGTAGAAAACAAGTGTTACCGACAGGGTATAGATAATCATTTTCAATAGTGTGCTTTTTGATATGTGACTTACAGTAACCTCGTGCTTATTTCCTTTGTAAGGATTTTTCGTCCAGGTGTAAAGACCGTAAACCGCCATGGGGAGAGTCATACCGAGATAGGTTATCATTTCTCCGTAATAGGAAAAGCTGTAGGATATTACTCCGTAAAGCAAACTGAAAATTATGGTCAGAACATGGCTTACGGGGTTTCCCTTTGCACCGAAGGTTAAGCAGGTTACACCGATAAGGGATGAAACAAGGGAAAAATAATTGGCTCTGTCAAAAAGTATAAAAGATAAAAGTATGAAGACAACGGAAGATGAATAAAGGCAAAGCTCAAACTTTGTAAAATAGCCGGTAAGTTTTTTTATCATAATACCTCCAAAAAACAAAGCATTTGCATGTAGCTGCAAAGACCTAACGCTACATAGCAAATGCTTTTTGCATTTCTACCCGGTGGCAGTATTTATTAAAGAATAGGAACTCCTGCATCTTCGCAGATTTTAAGAGTATCGGAATCCCAGATGCTTGACTGAACCTCGCCGATGTGGGCACAACCCATCATAAGCATACAAAGTCTTGACTGACCGATACCGCCGCCTACTGTTAAGGGAAGCTCTCCGTTAAGGAGCATTTTGTGGAAGGTAAGAGTTCTTCTCTCGTTGTGACCGGATATTGTAAGCTGACGGTCCAGTGATTCGGGATTTACTCTTATACCCATGGAAGAAATTTCAACCGCACGGTTTAATGTATCGTTCCAGAAGAAAATATCACCGTTTAATGCCCAGTCATCATAGTCAGGTGCTCTGTTATCGTGGGGCTTTCCACTCTTTAACGCACCGCCTATCTGCATGATAAATGCAGTTCTGTGCTCTTTTACGAAAGCATTTTCTCTTTCAGATGCGGTGTAATAAGGATACATATCCTCAAGCTCCTGAGTGGTAACAAAGGCAACATCTCTTGAAAGATTTGTGATAAGCTGGGGGAAATGTGCGTGAAGACGCTCATTTGTGTTGCAGATGGCGTTTACTATGGCAGTTACCATAAGCTTTAAGTAGTCGATGGTTCTTGTTTCTTCGGTAATTATCTTTTCCCAGTCCCACTGGTCAACATAAATTGAGTGAAGGTTGTCAAGATCCTCATCACGGCGGATGGCGTTCATGTCTGTGTATAAGCCTTCGCCGACTCTGAATCCGTAACGCTTTAATGCAAGACGCTTCCATTTTGCAAGGGAGTGAACTATCTGCGCATCAACCCCTGCTGCGGGAATGTCAAAGGATACGGGACGCTCAACGCCCGATAAGTTGTCGTTAAGACCTGATCCTTCTGTTACGAAAAGGGGAGCGGAAACTCTTTTTAAGTTAAGTGCGGAAGCAAACTCCGCCTGAAATGTTTTCTTTATATAGGAAATCGCCAACTGTGTATCATATTTGTCAAGAAGGGGGCGATAGCCTTCGGGAATGTAGGTTTTGTTCATATTAGTCATCCTTTCAAAAACCTTAATGCATCTATTTTATAACAAAATTTAAGTTTAGTCAATATTTAAAGTATAAAAAAATAAGCCGTCAAAAGACGGCTTATTTATAGGATTATTCAGCGAGACCTTCAATAATACCCATCATAACAATACCAATTAATACGAGGGCAACTGAAATGTACTTTTTCTTTGAAAGCTTTTCTTTTAATATAATTCTTGAAAGAACTAAAGAAACGATGCAGTAAGAACCGATTAAGGGAGCTGCAACTATTGCGTTACCGCCGCTCATTGCATATACATAAAATGCCTGACCTGCGGTTTCAAAAATTGCGGCAACTGCTCTGTCGCGGTTTTTAAGGTCTTTTATATTAAACTTTTCTTTCTTGATTAAAACGATATATAAGAAAGCAAGGATACCAACAAGCAAGAATGTAAGCTCATAGGAAATGTTTGCAACATCCTCAAAGGTTTCTTCGGTTACATTAACAAGGGGAGTAGCGGCAAAGTCGTCAAGATAATAACCGTCAAGGAATGTTCCGAGAGAGTCGATGATGCAGTATAAAATAGGCATCATAAATGCAATAAATCCTATTTTATATTTCTTGTTATACGTCTTTTCGTAAAGAGCAATTTCCTGCTTTTCGAAATATCCCAGAAGAAATACGCCGATTGATATTATAATAATTGCGATTAAAGAATAAGTATCGGGGATTTCACGGAATACAAGGAAAAGTAAAATTGCGGAAACCACACCGGATGAATTCTGAATGGGTGAGGAAATTGAAAGCTCAAGGTAACGGAGACCGAAGTAACCGAAAACCATTGAAAGTATGTACATGAGCGAAACAGGGAGATAAATTAAAAGATTCTTGAAATCATAATTTACATCCTTGGTTAAAAGCGTGATGATGGCGTGAAGACCGAATACAAGGCCTACAAAAACCGTTACTTTAAGATGTCTGTACTTATCCTCTTCGTTGGAACCTTATTTATAAAACAAATCTGCAAAGCCCCATAAAAGGGTTGTAAGCAGAGCAAAAACAAACCACATAATAAATACTCCTTTTTTATTTGATTTTTAAGGTACGATTAATAAAAAATTTTCAAGTATAAAAATCAGGTAAAGAAATGGAGAGGAACGGGAATGCTGTCAGAATGACCTGTTCTTCTTATAGTCCTTTCTTTGCAGAGCGACGGCAAGCTGCAATAGTATTTGATTTCTTTGTTACTCATAAGCATTCTCCTTTCTTTTTCATGCTAAGAAAATTATAAAACTATATGAAAAAAATGTCAAGAATTTTGTTTTTGATTTTCCTATAACTCGATTTTCTGTGAAATGGACTTTTCGCCCTAATCTCGCAGAAAATTGAATTGAAGATGTGTTTTTATATGTATAATTAGTGGTGTAGCAAAGTTCCTCACATTATAAACAACATTAGAGCTTTTATAAAAACTGTCGAATAATCCAATTTGACAATAAAACAAGTTGAAAATGGAAAAATATCTAAAAACACTTGCAATTTGGCAAAAGGTGTGATATAATTAAAACAACTTAAAAGGAATGGAGGAGATAACGATGGTACAGTATTTATCAAAGGAGCAGGCTCGTATGAAATGCAGCAGTTGTTATATTCTTCCGTGTAAAAAATTTAAATAGTCGGATATAAACAGTCGAAGCATAACGTGTGAGTCAGCCCCTTTGATTATATGGGTTTGATTCGCATGTTTTTTATTTATTTGTTGAAAGGAGAAATCTTATGAAAAAATTATTTGTTACTTTGTTGGCTTTGTTTATGTTGGTAAATATGAGTGCTTTTGCGGCAGATAGTTCTCATAAAATTGCATATAATTCTTTGGGCTTGAGCAATGATTCCGTAGAATTTTTAAAAGACAAAAATGTTGATATGAAAATATTTGAAGACGTTGCAGGAGGGCCTACGGTTCTTTATAATAATAAGGCAAGAAAAATTTCTTATAATAGGTATTATGAACAGATAATACAGTCAGTAAAAGCAGAAGCTGCTGCGTATAATTTTACTGATGAACAGATTGAGCAGTTGATTAACAGTTCTATCCATGCGGATATAACTTTTATTGTCCCTGATGCTAATGTTTTAAGCAGAGCTGCAGATCCTGAATCAGTAAATCGTCCGGGCGATGATGGTGTGGGCTATGAAGTTGAAACGATTTCCGGCTTTCATACAACCACAGCATTTGCAACTTTGCCGGATGTATATACAGGCTCAGAAAACAACGGTGAAGATGTAGCTGGGTATATGTTTTGGACTGTTAATGGACAGATGGATATAGGCTTATGCTACTCAAATGGCTTAAATGGTGACAGATGGAGATTTTGCTGGTTGTATGCAGGAGGATCGTTGCAGACACCAGATCCAGATGACGAACAATCTTATATATGGTTGCAAAGCGCTGATAAAGTATACATTAGAGTAACTGTAGTCGATAACAATTGGGTTTTGTTTGAAATGTATAACGCAGATAATTTCAACCACACAAAGTCATATTCTGTCTATACTGGCGGGTTGGGAATTACTCGTACAAATGCAAAATGGAGAAGACAGATTACACTTTGCACCAGCGATAAAGTGAACGGTACGGTTGTTTTTGATGGCGGAGCATATCTCAGCGGCGCTGAGTTTTCAAAGTGTTATATTTATTCTGGAACAGGAACGTCAGGAATTACAACATATACAGAAGGAAGTTATGTGAATACAACCTATTGCGGCAAATTTGGAGTAAATAATACATCTAAGGAATATGTTGATGTGGTAGATTATGACGCTTGGTACTATGAGAAAATCGATATACAATTTCCTCAGTGAGTCAAGATGTAAGAGAAGAGGGTGAGATTTTTGAAAAGATATATGCTTCTGGTATTAAGTGCTTTCTTATGTTTATGCCTTCCTATTTGTGCTTCTGCAGAAAGTAGGAAAATAACCGTGTCGGTTCCGAGTTTCCCTGTTACAGTAAACGGAGTTGAATATAATAGTGATTATAGTGAGTATCCGTTCTTGGTATACAATGATATTACCTATATGCCTATGACATATGATTTTGCAACATATATGGGGCTTAATATTACCTTTGATATGGGGGTAAATGTAGTATATCATAAAGATGAAAAGATTCTGCATATCGGGAACGGGGAAAGGACTGCTTCAGAATTAGGACAATATCTAAAGGAAGAAGAAAACAAGGCTTCTTATGAGGCTGTAATTCCAGATTACCATACATATATCTCATTCGAAGAAAAGGAGTATGATAACAGCTCTCTATATCCAGTTATTAACTTTAATGGAGTTACGTATATTCCTTTGACATGGGATGTAATGCATACGTTGTTAGATTGGGATTATTCTTTTGATAACGATAGAGGTCTTATCATAAACAGTGAAGAAGCGGTGAGACCTAATGCTATAAATACAAAGCTCTTTAATAGAATGGGAACAAGCACAAATGAATATTTTTTGGGAGAGAATTGTTATCTGTGTTACGATATAAATATTTATTATGCCGGCAACATCTTATGGGTAACTGGCGATGAACAAAAGGAATATGACTTGACAGAGCAATTAAAAGGAAAAATAAACTATTTGAATCGCATGTATAAAAATGGTGCTTTAGTGAAAGCTGAAATACCACCAAAAATAAATGGAAACATTCTTGAAATAATATGCGCACGAAAAGATTTCGGAGAGGCTAACCTCCGTGTAACTGTAGATTTGGAAAGTGGAGTGGTTTTAAGTGCAGAAGTTTTGAGTTAAAAAGACATTTATATTTTAAAAACAAGTATAAAAAAAGGAGAGCCAAAACAGGCTCTCCTTTTGTATGAGAAAACAAGGCTGCGTGATGCTCATCACACGCAGCCTTGTTTTCTTATGCAGCAGAAACACAGATTTTTAATGAGAGTGAAAGGGTGTTTCTGCGGTGGCGGATTTGCAATTATAACGGTTTACCCGTATGCGTATATCGTGGACAGGTAAACCGCTATGTTATAGTTTTAGTGTAATATGTTGACAAACATTTTTGGGTACATTATTTCATAATGTAGAAGCCGTTTAGGCTTGATACACCTATATGATACATGGGCTTGTCGCAGTAACCTTGTGAATTGAAAAAATGTATCATTGACCTTTGTGTAAGTAATCTTTTAAAAGCACATTGTAAGCAAAACGTATCGTTGAATGTAGCCGGACATACTGACAAATTGCCGGAGAGATGCTGTACTCTACAAAAAGCTGACAGAACCTTAACTGCCGTAGAAAGTGATTAAAATAATAAATAAGGCTGCACACATAAGCAAGAAGAAAAAGTGTCGGAATTTAATTCCAAACTGGTCACACATAAGACCTTGAAAAGTGTATTTTGCTGAATGCGGAGAATTTAATTCTTTAGGGTGACAATTAAAGAAGTTGGTAAAATATAAAATGGGCAAAGTTGCAAACTTTGCCCATTTTCTTTGTTGAAAAATCAATTTCTTTGCGAAATCTCAACGAAAAAATTATTCCACAGAAAATAAAGATATATATTGATTTTCAATATCTTGACAAAAGGACGTTTTTTATGTAAAATAATAAGGTTGATTAAAAATGAGAAATCCCTTATATAAATCCGAAAGGAAGATTTTATGGACACAAAGAATATAAGAAACGTAGCCATTATAGCCCACGTTGACCACGGAAAGACTACCTTGGTTGACGCTATGCTCCGTCAGAGCGGAACCTTCCGTCAGAACGAGCAGGTTGAAGAACGCGTAATGGACTCAAACGACCTTGAAAAGGAAAGAGGAATAACAATCCTTGCAAAAAACACCTCCCTTAACTACAAGGATATGAAGATAAATATTGTTGACACTCCGGGTCACGCCGATTTCGGTGGCGAGGTTGAGCGTGCCCTTGAAATGGTTGACGGCGTACTTTTATTGGTTGACGCATTTGAAGGCTGTATGCCACAGACAAGATTCGTGCTTAAAAAAGCCCTTGCCTTAAACCTTGTTCCCATCATAGTGGTAAACAAGGTTGACCGTCCCAACGCGAGACCCTATGAGGTTGTGGACGAAGTTCTGGAGCTGTTTTTGGACCTGGATGCAACGGACGAACAGCTTGATTCTCCCGTAATATATGCTTCGGGAAGAGATGGCTGGGCAAGTATGGACCCTGAAGCAAAGTCCGGCGATATGTCTCCTATGTTTGACTTAATAGTAAAGCACGTTCCTCATCCCAGGGGTGATGCATCAGAGCCCTTCCAGATGCTTGTTTCAAACATCGACTTTGACGGATACACGGGAAGAATCGCTGTCGGCACCATTGAAAGAGGAACGATTAAGCTTAATGCACCCCTTGCTGTTTCCACAAGAGAAGGAAAGATAAAGCAGGGCAAGGCTGCGGCAATTTACACCTACGAAGGTCTTAAAAGACAGTCCGTTACCGAGGCAGGTGCAGGTGAGGTTGTGTGCATATCCGGTATGCCTGACATTGAAATAGGCGAAACTCTTTGCGATCCTTCCAAAATAGAGCCGCTTCCCTTCGTTGAAATTGACCAGCCCGTTATGTCCATGACATTTTCAATAAACAACAGCCCCTTTGCAGGCCGTGAGGGCGATTTTGTAACAAGCCGTCACATAAGAGACAGACTTTACAAGGAACTTGAAAGCAACATAAGCTTAAAGGTTGAAGATACCGATTCTGCAGATTCCTTTGTGGTATCAGGCCGTGGTGAACTTCATTTATCCGTATTGATTGAAAATATGCGCCGTCAGGGATATGAATTTCAGGTTTCCCGTCCCGAGGTTATTTACAAAAAGGGCGAAAACGGAGAAAAGCTTGAGCCCATTGAAGACCTTGTAATTGACGTACCCGATGAATATGCGGGAACTGTTATTGAAAGCTCTGCCAAGAGAAAGGCTGAAATGACCAATATGGTTCCCATAACAGGGGGATATACAAGACTTGAATTTACCATTCCTTCCCGCGGTTTAATTGGTTACAGAAGTGAACTTTTAACCGCAACCAAGGGAACTGTTGTTATAAATCACATGCTCCGTGATTATGAGCCTTATAAGGGCGACATTCCCGAAAGAAGCAGAGGATCACTCATTGCCTTTGAAACAGGCGATGCAGTTACCTACGGACTTTTCAATGCCCAGGAGAGAGGAACGCTTTTCATCAATCCCGGTGACAAGGTTTATGAGGGTATGATTGTGGGCGAAAACTGCCGATTGGAAGACGTGGTTGTAAACGTATGTAAGAAAAAGCACATTACAAACACCCGTGCTTCCGGCTCCGATGATGCATTAAAGCTTACTCCCCCCAGGGATATGAGCTTAGAGCAGTGCCTTGAATTTATCACAGCAGACGAACTTTTGGAAGTAACTCCCGAAAGCCTTCGTTTGAGAAAGAAAATTTTAAGTGCAGACCTTCGAGCAAAGGCAGACCATCAGATGAGACTTAAGGCTCAGGCAGAAGGAAAATAAGATATTAAATACCGCCCGTCGGGCGGTATTTTTATTTATAACCGCTAATAAGTATATACGGGGTGATTTTTTTGAGTATATACTTAAAACGTGCTGTAATAATTCTTATCATAATGACTTTGGTGGTGTGGTATCTTACGGTAACTCTATACCAAAAAGCCATAAAGCCTGCATTTTCGGGAAGGAAAACATACACCGTTGTAATTGATGCGGGACACGGAGAGCCTGACGGAGGTGCAACGGGGATAACAGGCAGCAGTGAAAATGAAATAAATTTGGAAATTTCAAAAAAACTTAGTGCAAAGCTGAAAGAAAAGTGTTATAATGTAATTATGACAAGGGAAACTCTTTCCGGGATTTACAGTGAAGGAGATTCCATAAGAGAAAAAAAGCTTTCTGATATGCACTTACGGGAGGATATTATAAATAGCTCCGACGGGGACGTTTTTTTAAGCATACATATGAATTCCTTTTCGGATTCTTCGGTTTCGGGGGCTCAGGTGTTTTATTCGGAAAATATGGAGGAATCAAAGCTTCTGGCGGAAAAAATAAGGGAGAAAATTATTCCTCTCTATGAAAAAAATGACCGCATATTAAAGTCGGCACCGGATGGAGTTTATCTTATGAAAAAAGCAAAAATTCCTGCTTGTTTAATAGAGTGCGGATTTTTGTCAAATGCGGAAAACGAAGCATTGCTTTTATCCGATGAATATCAGGAAGAAATTGCCGGGGCAATTTGCCTTGGCGTAGAAGAATATTTTAAGGGTGATACAAATGAAGAGCAAAACAATGTTTTGCTGCAGTGAGTGCGGCTATGAAACAGTTAAGTTTTTAGGTAAATGCCCCTCCTGCGGTGCGTGGAATTCACTTAAGGAACAAAAGATTTTCAAAGATGAGAAGAAAACCTCTTTATCAAGGACAACAGATGTCCGCCCCATGACGCTTAAGGAAATAACCACAGATGTTTCCGAAAGAATAACCATGGATATAACAGAGCTTGACAGGGTACTTGGCGGAGGGCTTGTAAGAGGAAGCCTCGTTTTGGTTGGCGGTGAGCCGGGTATAGGTAAATCCACTCTTTTGATGCAGGTTTGCCAGAATGTATCTGAAAAAGGTAAAATTTTATATGTTTCAGGAGAAGAGTCTGAAATTCAGCTTAAGATGAGGGCTGAAAGACTTTCTGTAACAGGAGAAAATTTACTTATACTTCCCGAAACCGATATTGATAAGGCTCTTTCCTTTGTAGACGAAACAGCGTGTGATGTCTGCATAATAGACTCGGTGCAGACCATGTTTTCGGAGTCCGTTGATTCTTCGGGAGGAAGTGTGGGACAGATAAGGGACGTCACCATGAAAATAATGCGAAAGGCAAAGGAATCCGGTTGTGCATTTTTCATTGTGGGTCATGTTACCAAGGACGGTAATATTGCAGGACCAAGAATGCTTGAACATATGGTGGATGCAGTCCTTTACTTTGAAGGCGACAGAAATCAGAGCTACAGAATTTTGCGAGGGGTTAAAAATCGTTTTGGCTCCACCAATGAAGTTGGCGTTTTTGAAATGACAGGGGAGGGACTCATCTCCGTTGACAATCCCTCTGCGGCTCTTTTATCGGGAAGACCCATTGATGCATCAGGCTCATCTGTCACCTGCTTAATGGAGGGAACCCGCCCGATTTTAGCTGAAATTCAGGCACTTACTTCTCCCACGGGATTCGGAACACCACGAAGAGCATCTGAAGGCGTGGACTATTCAAGGGTGGTAATGCTTATTGCCATAATAGAGAAAAAGCTTGGACTTACCATGCAGAATCAGGATGCTTATCTTAACGTGGTAGGGGGACTTAAGGTTTCGGAAACGGCGGCAGATCTTGCGATTATTTCAGCTGTTATATCAAGCATTAAAAATAAGCCACTTAATCCGCTTTGTGTTTTCATTGGAGAAGTTGGCTTATCGGGGGAAATCAGAAGTGTTCCCGGCATAGCAAGAAGAATTTCGGAAGCTGAACGTCTTGGTTTCAACACTTGCGTTGTACCTGAAGGATGTCTTTCGGGGGTTAAAGACGCAAAGATAAAGCTTATAGGAGTAAAAAATGTAATGGATTTACTCAAGGAGGATATATTCTGATGAAAGCAGGTAGTTTAATAAAGCGGTTTTTGCCTTATTTCAGGAAATACAAGTGGATAATGGTGCTGGATCTTATTTTTGCGGCACTTACCACGGTTTGCGAAATAGTACTTCCGTTAATTGTCCGTAAAATTACCGATACGGCGATAGAAGACTTTGCAAACCTTACTTCGGAGCTTGTATTAAAAGCAGGTATTCTCTATCTTATTTTAAGAATAATAGATGCGTCTGCAAACTATTTCATGGCATATAACGGTCATATCATGGGTGCGAAAATCGAAACCGACATGAGAACAGATTTATTCTCGCACCTTAAGAAGCTGTCATTTTCCTATTACAGCAATACAAAAGTGGGACAGATTATGGCAAGAATTACATCCGACCTTTTTGATGTCACGGAATTTGCTCACCACTGCCCCGAGGAGTTTTTTATTGCGGGAATCAAAATCGTTGCGGCATTTATAATTCTTGCATCAATGAATCTTACTCTTACGCTTATTATGTTTGCGGTGCTTCCTCTTATGCTTGTCGTATCTACCTATTACAACAGGAAAATGAAAAACGCTTTCAAGGAATCCC
The DNA here is from genome assembly GCA_045644565.1 of Clostridia bacterium. GTDB lineage: Bacteria > Bacillota > Clostridia > CAKSNL01 > HGM11501 > HGM11501. The sequence goes on from JAZRHF010000172.1 coordinate 11,234, forward strand.
GTGAGCAGATTGGCGAAATCAATTCTCAGGTTGAAGACAGTATGCTTGGTATAAGAGTGGTAAAAAGCTTTGCAAACGAAAATGTTGAAAAGAATAAGTTTGATAACGGTAACAAAGCCTTTTTGGGAATTAAATATAAAACCTATCGCTACATGGCAGGCTTTCATACATCCATAAGAATTTTCGACGGTCTTATGTACATAGTGGTAGTTGTTGCAGGTGCGCTTTTCATGATAGACGGAAAGCTTTCGGCAGGTGATTATGCGTCATATCTTTTGTACATATCCACACTCATTGCGGCGATAAGAAGAATTGTGGAGTTTACCGAGCAGTTCCAGCGTGGTATGACAGGTATTGAACGTTTCACGGAAATTATGGATTCTCCCGTTGAAATAAAGGATGTATCATCGGCAAAAGAACTTTCCAAGGTTCGCGGAGTAATTGAATTTAAGGATGTTAAGTTTGGCTATTCCGACGGAGACGGAGAGGTTTTGTCGGGAATTAATCTCACTGTAAAAGAGGGAGAAAACATTGCCATAGTTGGTCCTTCGGGAGGTGGTAAGACCACCCTTGTAAATCTTATTCCGAGATTTTACGATGCCACCGAGGGTGACGTGCTAATTGACGGTATTCCCGTTAAGGAATATGACCTGACAAGGCTCCGCCAAAAGATATCCTTTGTAATGCAGAAGAGTGAGCTTTTCTCTGGAACTGTGTCTGAAAACATACGAATAGGAAAAGACGATGCCACCGATGAAGAGGTCAGAGAAGCGGCGGAAAGGGCAGAAGCAAAGGAATTTGTTGAAGGCTTTAACGATGGCTACGATACCTTTATTGCAGAGAAGGGAGCAT
>JAZRHF010000173.1:0-44101 GCA_045644565.1 Clostridia bacterium
TGAACTGCCCCAGTTTGTGCAGACAGCACAAAAAGAACCCCCTATGGCAGAATATTAAATTTTAAGCAACATACTGACTTCGTTTTTCGAGCGGAGTCAGTTTTGTTTTAAGTTGGATGCGTTGGTTGTTGTAAAAGTAAATGTACTCATCTATGAGGAGGCGAGCCTCCTCATAGTTTTTGAGCTTGGTGCGATAAATACATTCTGTTTTGAGAATTGAAAAGAAATTTTCAGCTAAAGCATTGTCATATGGGTTGCCACGTCTTGACATTGAAGGCGTTATGTTGTATAATTTAGTTAGCTTAAAATACCCGTGTGAAGTGTATTGAAAGCCTTGGTCACTGTGGAGTTGCAGCTCTGCGGTGACCTTTTCCTTTCTCTTGGCTGCTTTGATTGTACTCAAAACAAGATTTATGTTTTGTTCTGTTCCGGTTTTGTATGCAACAATGCTGTTGTCATACAAATCTCTGATAACAGAAAGATACAATACACCTTGTTTTGTATGAATGTACGAAATGTCTGTAACCCATTTTTGATTTGGTCTTTCAGCTTTGAAATCTCTGTTCAAAAGGTTAGGATACCTGTGGAGATAATCACCGTAATTGCGGTATTTCTTGCGTCTGATTACAGATAACAAGCCATATTTTTGCATAACACGAAGTATTGTTTTGGGATTGCGATGTATTCCATGTCTTTCAAGCCAAATATGTACTCTTCGGTAACCGTAAGTTCTGCCGCATTGTTCCTGACACTCCTTTATCTTTTCTGCCAATGGCAAGTCGAAAGCAGGAATATCCATTCGAGAAACGAATCCGTAATATCCGCTTCTTGATACTTTGAAAAATCTGCACATTTCGCTTATTGAATATTTATCCTTGTGGCGGTAGATGACCAAGTATTTTACGTTTGTTCTCACTTCCTTTCTGTGAGCGAGAGAAAATCCCGCATCAATTCATTTTCCATTTCCAAACTTTTAATTTTTGCCTCCTTACGTGCAAGAATATATTTTAATTCTGCAACCTTATCTTGTTCGCTGACAACGTAATCCTTTGGCGGTCTGCCTTTTTTCTTTAATGCAATACCTGCTGCCAACTTTCGCTGATTCATGTTGTAACGGCTAATGAAATTATGCACCTGTTCGTATGTAAAACCATATTTCGAACCAATTTCTCTTAGTGTATATCCTTGTGCTTTGAGTTCCAATATCTCGCTTTCGTATTCCTTAATATGTCTGTAACTTCTTGGCATAAAAATTCCTCCTATGATATTTCTATTATACCATAGGAGGGTGTTTTTTTCTATTGTCCTTTTTTACTGGACTTGTTCAAAGATAAACTCTTCGGTACTGTTTTTATTTTATTATTCCGCAGGCTTCAAGAAGGTATTTATATACGGAAAGCTCATAGTCATAGCTTTTAGGGTTTTTAATTTTCCCTTCCGCCATTTTGGCAAAGCTTTTAAGCATATCTTCATATCTTTCAAAGCTCTCGCTTGTAGCTTCCTCTTTTTCCTTTTTTGCATAGGTTGTGGTTTTTGCATGAAGCTTATTTTCCATTGTAAATTCAAGGGGTCTTATTTCAACAGTTTTCTCTGTTCCGTGAACCAAAAGCTGTCTTCTGGATCCTCCTCCGATTTCCCTTGCATAGGTTTTAACAACTGATGCCCCTTTTTTATATTCCATAACCGCCATACCGAATTCCTCGGAATCAACGCCGTCTACTCCGGTAGCTTTATTAAAGGGCACTATCCTTTCGGGAACTCCCATTATTTCAACCACCATATCAATTAAATGCCCACCCAGGAAAAACATCATTCCGCCCGGGAAGTGACCAAGCCATTTACAATGCTCTGCTGTAGGCTGATAAATACCGCTCATATGCGCTTCCACCGATATAATTTCTCCAAGCTCACCGTTTTTTATCTCCCCCATCAGCTTTCTGACAGCCGGATTGTAGCGGTACATATACCCCAAATGCAAAACACTTCCGTTTTTTTCTGCGGTTTCAATGAGCTTTTCAAAATCTGAAAGTTCCATTCCTCCCGGCTTATCCATATGTATGTGTTTACCCGCCTTTGCTGCAAGAAGGGCATATTTCGTAAGATACTTTTCCGCACTTTCAATGGTTACCGCCGTAATTGATTTATCTTCAAGAACTTCTTCAAGCGTAAGCCTTTTTACCCCCTCGGCTTCTCTCATATTCATATCATAAAAGTACGAGTATTCCTTTTCTTCCTCAGGCAGGCATATTCCTGCAACGTCGAAAACATCCTTATGAAGCTTAAGCTCCCTTAAAACTCCGCCTGCATGGTCGTGTCCCATACCGATTTGCGCTATCTTTAACATCATTCATCTCTCCAGTCAAACTGAACAACAATCGGGAAGTTTTTATCATTTACAAGCCTTGTATAAACCTCTGTACAGTCAGAAGGCTTGTGAGTTTCACGAATCATTCCTGCAAGGTCTATCATTTTATTTCCTGCAAGCTTTAATACTGTAGCGATATCGTCTCTGTGACTGAACCATCCCGGATGTGATTCCTTGTCGGGACGGGCATTTGTATGCGCTCCTATCAAAGTTATTCCGGGAGAGTGAACCTTGGTGTAATAATCAATTTCAAAGCTTTTGTCCCTTGTACAGCCAAGCAGGGCAACCCTTCCGAAGCGCGCCATACAGTCAAGCGCTCCGTCAAGACCTGCACCTACACCGGTTACTTCAATCGCCACGCTTGCTCCGCCTCCGGTTACTTCCTTGACCTTTTCGGCAAAATCTTCTTTTGTAGGGTCAAAAGCGTAATCTGCACCACCCAAAATAGCCTCATCTCTTCTTTCGGGAACGGGATCTGCCCCAATAATCGGAACAGCTCCTGCTGCCTTTAAGAGCCTTACAGCAAGCTGTCCAAGGAGGCCTAATCCCATAACCAATACGCCCTCTCCCATTTCAAATCTTGTTTTTCTTATTGCAGCCAGAGGAAACGTGGCAATAAAGCTTATTGCTGCTTCCTGCATGGATATATTGTCATCGGTAATTTTAACCACATAGTTTTCCCAAACGGTGTTATAGCGCTTGTGCTTTCCCCAGTAAACGATTACCCTGTCTCCCACTTCAACACTTTTCACGTTGGAACCCTTTTCAACAACATAACCTGCGCTGCTGTAGCCAAGCTCCCTTGGGAAAGTAGACTTTACTCCCGGGACATTTGAGCCTCCCATTATATTTGCTCTTTCCGTTCCGCAGCTTACTGTGCTGTATTCGGTTTTAACCACAACCTCGTGGGGCATAGGTTTTACATAATCCACACCGAGAAGTTCTGCTGTATTCGGCTTTGTAAATACTATCTGTCTATTGTTCACTTCAATCACCTCAGCTTTATTATAGGCTGTTTACTTTTCGGTTCAAATATGCTATACTATAAAAAAGAGGTAAAATACTATACAAAATGCAGGTGAATTTACGATGAACATTGCACTATTCGATAATAATTTCATATTTAATAAAATCATTTTTCAAAATTATCATTATACAGATCATACTATGGGTTCCCCACTCAATTATCTGGCGTATATGATAAAAGGGCGTGCAAAAATCGTTTCGTATAAAAAGACCTTAAACATCAAGGAAGGTGATGTTTTCTACATCCCACTTCATCTGCCTTATGAATCCTATTGGTACGGCGAAGAAATAGTATTTTTATCCTTTGGATTTTCAGAGCTTTTCACCCCGGAAAATGATGAACTTACGCTCCAGACTATCCCCTGCGACGATTCTCTTAAAGAAAAAATCGCTTCCATTCCTTACGGTGAGGTAAACTGCCGGAATTTAAGTTCCTTCTACGACGTAATGGCTGAAGTTATCCCGATAATGGAACATTCTTCTTTAAGCAAGAAAGACAGGCTTATTATGACTGCGGTTTCCTATATAAATACCAATCCCGATTGCTCGGTCCGGGAAATTGCCGACGCCTGCTTTATATCCGAGCCCTATGTCTATATGCTGTTCAGAGAAAAGCTCGGCTGTACGCCCAACGAATACCGACAAAAGCAGCTTATAAACAAAGGTGTGGAGCTTTTGCTCCGCACAGACAAAAAGGTGGAGGAGATAAGCACTATGCTTAACTATAGTTCTTCGTCATATTTCAGAAAGCAGATTAAAAAGCACCTTGGTACAACCCCACGGGAAATCCGCAAAAATTTCGCAAAAAATCAGATTCCGTAAGTTTTTATATAGCGAACAAAAAAGAAAGAGTACCTTTGGATACTTATGCTCAGGCTGTGGTGTGGATTCGCACACCTAGCGAAAAAGCCATCCGGCGGCTATTTAATGTGCCGTAGGCACACCCATAAAAAGCCGAAACGGCTTTTTATGAAAAGAAGGAACAGCGAAGCGTCTATATGATTTTTTTACAAAAAATCATTGTGAGCGAAGCTTGTTCCGACGCCGTCCCCCGGATTGTTTTTAGGACCACCCCTTTCGAATCCGCCTCTCTTCGTCAAACGAAAAAAGAACAAGTATCCTTTGGATACTTATGCAATGCCATAGAATGGATTCGCTTTTCTGCGGAAAAGCCACCCGGTGGCTATTTAATGTGCCGTAGGCACACTCATAAAAAGCCGAAACGGCTTTTTATGAAAAGGAGGAACAGCGAAGCGTCTATATGATTTTTTACAAAAAAATCATTGTGAGCGAAGCTTGTTCCGACGCCGTCCCCCGGATTGTTTTTAGGACCACCCCTTTCGAATCCACCTCTCTTCGTCAAACGAAAAAAAGAAAGAGTACCTTTGGTACTCTTTCTTTTTTTGGTGGGGAGAGGTGGATTCGAACCACCGAAGCAAGAAGCAGCAGATTTACAGTCTGTCCCCTTTGGCCACTCGGGAATCTCCCCATATTGGAGCTGGTGATGGGACTCGAACCCGCAACCTGCTGATTACAAATCAGCTGCTCTGCCAATTGAGCTACACCAGCGTTTCTTTTGTCAACAGATGAGATTATACCACATAAATTACAACTTGTCAATACCTTTTTTACATTTTTTCTTCTTTTTTTCAGAAACTTATTTTTCCCTTAATTATTGACAGTTTTTGCGAAACAATGTATAATATTAGTAAATATTCAGAAAGGATGTCGATTAAATGAAATCTACCGGTATTGTAAGAGAAATCGATGCTCTGGGAAGAATTGTTCTCCCCAAATCAATACGTAAGGTTTATAACTTAAATGAGCGTGACGGCGTTGAAATTTTCACAGACGGCGATTCTATAATTTTGAAAAAATATGCTCCTTTCTGTGTCTTCTGCCAACAGCAGGAAAATTTAATAAAATACAAAGATAAAAATATTTGCGAAAAATGCGCGAAAGAAATTTCAGCAGAAGGAAAGGAATAATTAAAATGAATCTTGATGCATTAAGATCAAAAAAAGGTTTCATATGTGATATGGACGGTGTTATCTATCACGGAAACAAAATCCTTGACGGTGTAAAGGAATTTGTTGAATGGCTGTATAAAAACGATAAAAACTTCCTCTTCTTGACAAACTCAAGTGAGCGTTCAAGAACAGAGCTTAAGCAGAAGCTGGCAAGAATGGGACTTGATGTTGACGAAAGTCACTTCTACACAAGTGCTCTTGCAACCGCAAAGTTTATTAGCAGTCAGTGCCCCAATGCCACGGCTTATGTAATCGGTGCTCCCGGTTTATACAACGCCCTTTATGAAGAAGGAATCACAACAAACGATGTAAATCCCGACTATGTAATAATCGGTGAATGTCGTACATACAACTACGAAAGTTTAGAGAAGGCTTTGCACCTTGTATTAAACGGCGCAAAATTAATCGGCACAAACCCCGACCTTACGGGCCCCACTGAAAAAGGTCTTGCTCCCGCCTGCAAAAGCCTGATTGCTCCCATTGAACTGGCATCCGGCAAAAGTGCTTACTTTATAGGTAAGCCCAATCCCCTGATGATGAGAACAGGTCTTAAGCTTTTAGGCGTTCACTCTGAAGATGCCGTTATGATCGGCGACAGAATGGACACAGACATTATCGCAGGTATTGAAACAGGTCTTGATACCGCATTGGTATTAACAGGATGCAGTACCCGTGATACAGTAAAGGAATTCCCCTACGCTCCCACTTACATATTGGAAGGCGTAAAGGACATCCCCACAAAATAATATAAACATTTACGGCGGTACTATTTAAGTACCGCCGTTTTTTAATCAGTTATTTTCAATTATAACCTTTCTTTCAGCCTCGTCCCATGTAACTTTCATTCCGAGATTTTCAGAAACAAATCTTACGGGAATCATGGTTGTGCTGTTAATAATTTCAGGTGCGGTAAGGAGGATTTTTTCCTCGCCGTTTACATAGGCTTTTACCGAATCAATGTAAAGTTCAATTTTTGTGCCGTCCTTTTCTGCTATGGCACAGCGATTTTCTCCGTCCCATGTAACAGAAGCTCCCAAAGCTTCCAAAATAGCTCTGAATCCCACAAGAGTAGTTCCGTTCTTAATTACGGGATCTGATGTGAAAGAAAGCTCTTTTCCGCCAAGAGTTACCCTTATTTTGTCAGGATCAACCGCCTCGGATGGAATTTTTGCCAGCTCTGAAGCGTCCGAAATTTCTTTCCCGTCAAGAAAAACCTTTCCGCCTGTAATTTCCAAATTTCCCTTGCTGTCAACAGGTGCCTTCTTTTCAACAAAAGACGTATTAAGATATATATTTCCGCCTGTAATTGCCACATTGCCGTTTGAATCAATACCGCTTTCACCTGCTTTTATATTAAGCTCTCCCCCGGAAATTTTTATGTCGTAAACCGTTCCCGCAACATCAGATTTTGCCGTATTAATTCCGTTACCCACTGCAGTTATATTAATTTCTCCGCCTTTAATTGTGAGTTTTCCTTCGCTTTCAATACCTTCGTTTGTTTCAGAATTAATATTTAACTTTCCGCCTTCAATTAAAATTTCTTTATCCGCTTTAAGTCCTTTACCCTCTTTTGAAGTAACAGAAATTTCTCCGTCAAGAATATTAATAAGGTCATTTGCCTTAATTCCGTGTTCTTTTGATGTGATTTCAACATTTCCGCTTTCAATCACAACATCATCGTCACTTGCAATACCATGCTTGAAATTTGCCTTAATCACAAGCTTTCCGCCACCCTTTATTTCAAGGTCATCGTTTGAAAAAAGAGCTGCTTTTGCATCTTCCTTATAAGTTGCCCCGTCTTCGATATAATTTTCGCTGCCTTTTTCAATTGTGATAAATGCTTTATCCGCATTATCAAAGAATATTGCAGGACCATCGGGATTAATTATAGTTGCACCGTCAAGACGAAGCTTTACCCTTTCTGCTGTGTTTATGTAAATCATTCCGTCTTTTGTTTCTCCCATTACGGTAAAGTCTCCGCCCTTTGTGATTTTGACATCAACGCCCGAAAATTCCGCACCGTTTCCCGATGTGGTCATTTTTGTAAGGTTTATTACCCCCGTGTTTTCTTTCCATGCTTCATCGGATGCTGAGTATCCCAAAATTACCGAACCTGTCAAAAGTGCCAGACATAAAATAACAGACAATATTTTTTTCATTTATATTCCTCCTTAAATTATGTTTCTTTAATTAAATTATATATTATCTTATTTTTCATGTCAACAAAAAAGGATGTAAAAACCAAGTTTTTACATCCTTTTATTTTTAGAGTTCTACTACTTTGCCTTCTTCTGCCGACTTTAATACCGCGTCAACAATCCTCTGGCTCTTTACGCCCTCGGTAACAGAAGGATAATAGGGAAATTCCTTACCGAGTGCAGTATTTATAAAGCATTCTTCCTGACCAAGACGATATTTAGCAGGAACATTTACCTTGTGGATTGAGTTTGTTTCTCTGTCGATTTCACCGATGCAGAGTGTAAGCTCGTTGGGGTTGTTAAGATTGAACTTAAGAACGCCTTCGGTTCCGTAAATTTCATACTTTATAGTGTTGGATTCACCGATTGCACACTTTGTCACAAGGAAGTTTGCGATAACGTCATTTTCAAGCTTTGCAATAAAGCTTGTGATGTCATCAACCAAAACGGGAGCGATTTCTTCCGAATCAAGCTTACGTCTTTCCTTAACAACTGTTGCGGAAAGTGCAGATACTGTCTTGAATTCGCCGAGCAGGAAACGTGTCATATCAATTAAGTGAACACCTAAATCACCAAGGGTTCCGCTTCCTGCATATTCCTTTACGAAACGCCATTCAAGCCTTCTTCCGGGGATAAATACACCGGACTGAAGATATTCAATGTTTACGTTTACGATTTTACCCAGCTTACCTTCGTCAATTAAGTGCTTTGCATAGCGCACCGCACTCTTGAAACGATAGGAGAAGCACATCATATTAACCAAATTTCTCTTTTCGATTTCAGCAACCAGCTCTTCCATTTCTGCGTTGCAGGTTGTTGTAAGAGGCTTTTCAACTTCAACGGGCTTTCCTGCCTTAACTGCAGCAAGAGCGATGGGAACGTGAAGATGATTAGGTGTGCAAACCTCAACAGCGTCAACCTCGGGGCAGTTAATGAGATCGTTATAGTCTGTAAATCTCATATTTTCGGGAATACCGAATCTCTCTCCTGCCGCCTTAAGCTTCGCTTCGTCAATGTCGCAAAGAGCAACAAGCTCTCCGTCGGGGCACGCATTTATTTCAGGAATGTGAATGTTGCAGGCAATGTTACCTGCTCCTACGATACCGATTCTTAACATAATATCTTCCTTTCTTATTTACCTAAATTAGCATGGGTACGTTCTTCCATTGATTTACCTTCAAACTTATCCCTTACCACTTCCAGAGGCTCAACGTGACCCAGGGTGGGCTTTGTTATTCCGTCGGGATATGCCCAGTCGATAGCGTTTTTGATAACTCTTATAATATCGTCTCTGTAATAGATGGGATATTCCTCGTGACCGGGGCGGAAGTAGAATATCTTACCAAGTCCTCGGCGGAAGGTGCATCCGCTTCTGAAAACTTCGCCGCCCTTGAACCAGCTTATGAATATAAGCTCGTCGGGATCGGGAATTTCAAAGCGCTCACCATAGGTTTCCTCTTCTTCGATTTCTATGTACTCGGGCACGTTTTTAACAATGGGATGGCTGGGGTTTATTACCCAGAGTCTTTCTTTTTCGTCATTTTCTCTCCACTTTACTCTGCAGCTTGTTCCCATAAGAGCTTTGAATATCTTGCTGGCGTGAGTTGAATGAAGTGCGATAAAGCCCATTCCGTCAAGGATTCTTGCCTTAACTCTTTCCACAACCTCGTCTGCTACCTCGTGATGCTTTGCATGGCCCCACCAGATTAAAACGTCGGTATTGTCCAAAACTTCCTGTGTAAGCCCGTGTTCTTCCATGTCCTGAGTAACCACTGTCAAGTTGTATTCGCCGAAAGCTGAAAGCTTTTCAGAAAGTGCGCCGTGAATTCCGTTCGGATAAATTTTCTTTACAGATTCCTTTGTCTTTTCGTGAAAAAACTCATTAAATATTGTAACATTAATTTTCTTATCCATTATTGCCTCCTATATTCTGACTTCTTAAAAATTCTTTTTTATATTCAGAGGGCGAAATTCCCTCTTCCTTTTTAAATATCCTCGAAAAATAGTGAGCATTTTCAAAGCCTACTTCCGATGCAATTTCAAGTAGAGGCTTTGTGGTTGCAAGCATCAATGCTTTGGCGTGCTGAAGACGTACGTCGTTTCTGTATTTTATTATGCTTACTCCCATAACTTTTCCGAAAACTCTGTTTGCATAGTCAAAGCTTAAGAAAAACTCCTTTGCAATATCCTCTCCCGTTATGGCAAGAAAATAGTTTTTATCAATAAAGTCCGCTATTTTCCAGGCAATGTTATGAGCATTGTCCTGCTTTGGCTTTTCGGCTCTTTCAAGCTTGAATAAAATCTTTTCAAAGGACGCCGAAACAGAAAAGCGGTTTTCGACGCTCTTGCTTCTGGGAGTCAGGGGCGTTAGTGTGTTGTTTTTAAGGGTGTTTGTTATATATTCAAAAAGACTTCCCGACCCTATGTGCATATCCTCAGGAATGTATACGTAGAAATAGTCGTAGCATGCTTCACGGTAAAACTCAGTCTTCTTAAAATCTTCTTCTTTTTTTGCCACAAGGTCAAGATATTCCGATTCTGTTAAAGATAGCCTTTCCACATAAGGGCTTTTGAAATGAATATAATAATATTCACAGTAGCAGCTATCCGTTGCTTCCTGATAACAGCCTTTATTAAAAAGCCTTATGTCGCCCTGCTTTAATGTTATAGCATCTCCGTCGACCTTTAAGTTTAAAGTGCCGTCAAGGACCACATACATAATGTATTCAACGATGTTTCTTGTATAGTGCATTCTTGGCGGAATGAGCTTTTCTTTGCCCAAAAGCGTCACTCTTAAAATGTCCCTTAAATCAATTCTGTAACAAATCAATGTTTTCCCTCCCCTTAAAGAACAAATTCATCATAACACAACTATACACCAATTTAAATAGACAATCAAGACCTGACTTGCACAAAAGCGACTTTTAGCAGAAATTTTCAACAAAGAAAATTTCTGCGAGAGTCTGCCGGAGCCGTGCGGAGCATTCGGCAACAACGCCGATGCGGAGTAAGGTAGTACCCGGTTAAAAATCCAAACAAGATTTTTCGGGTACTAAAAGAAAACAAGAGTTTTCTTACGTTGAAGCGGAGGCAGACTAAATGAAAAATGCGAACAGCATTTTTTCGTTCGATGTTATCTCCAAAAGATTAAAAGCGACTTTTAGCAGAAAAATTCAATAAAGAAATTTTTGCTAAAAGTCGCTTTCTTTCAGTTTTTATTATCGCGCGTAAGACTCTTCATCCAGGTATAGCTGTTTGTTTTTATTGCTGCTGCGGCACATTTAAACACCTGATCGGAATTCAAGCACGCAACTACGGCAACAGGATGCCACTCCCACCAGAATGCCGCCATAAATGATACGGGAAGCACAATACACCATATACTTACAATGTCGTTTTTAAGAATGAAATCCGGGTCTCCACCGCCCCTTACAATTCCCGTTAATGCAGGCATCTGATATGCCGTACCGAAGCCTGTTACACATAAAACAAGTATAAATGCATTTGCAAGTGCCTTTGTTTCTGAGCTTAAATCGTATAAGGATAAAATAGGAATACGAAGGAAGAATAAAAGAATGCTTGTGACAGCGCCTATCATAATAAACATAAGCTGCAAGGTTTTTGTGTAGCTCTTAACCTTCGCAAAATCGCCTGTTCCCACAGCCTTTCCTATTATAACGCTTGTTGCGGCAGAAGCGCCGATTGACGCCACCTTAAGTGTCTGAAAAAGCGAGGTTGAAACGGAGTTTGCCGCAATTGCCGCATCGGACATATGCCCGAGGATTACCGTCTGAAGTGCCGTTGAAACTCCGAACATTGTGGCAACCAGTACAACGGAACGGGCAATTTTTATATAATCGGAATAAAGCACTTTATCAAGCTTTATATATTCAGGCAACCTTATTTTAAGCTTTTTATCGTAAAATGCAACATAGATAATCACAATTACAAGCTCGATTATCCTTGCAACCAAAGTTCCTATTGCCGCGCCCGTTACGCCAAGCTCGGGAAAGCCGAAACGGCCTTCGATAAGCAAAAAGTTTATGGAGCAGTTGATAAGAAGCGTAGAAAGGGAAACGTAAAACGCAATTTTTACAGTTTCAACACACCTTAGGCTTGCAAGGAGCACATTTGTTATTGCAAACACTATGTAAGTGTATTTTATGATATTTATGTATTCTACGCCCGAAGCAACAATTTCTGCCGTGGGAGAAAAAATCCCCACTACTTTGCCCGGTATTATCAATGCAAGTGCAAAAAGAACCATCGCCGCAGAAAGAGCCAAAGTAAGCGCCGATGCGGAAATCTTTTTAATTTCTCCGCACCTTTTTTGTCCCCAGTACTGACTGCCTAAAACCACAATGGCATCGCCGCAGCCCATAATGAACTGCTGAAACACAAACTGAATCTGATTTACCGCCGCAACGCCTGAAAGCGCCGTTTCGCTGTATGAGCCAATCATTATATTGTCGGCAAGGTTTACACCTAAGACTATTACATTTTGCAGAACAAGCATTATGTAGAGCCCGAAAAATTCTTTATAAAAAGCTTTATCCTTAATCATTTCTTTTTTTCACCTCGGCTTATGATATATTAACACAATAAAGCATAAAAATCAACTGCAAACGGAATAATAAAAAGGAAAGGAATGATATTTTTGCCCAAAAGATTTATTTTTAACGAAACCTCATATCACGGCGAAGGCTCCATAAACGAAATCCCTGCTGAAATCCGCCACAGAAATTATAAAAAGGCTTTTATAATAACCGACAAGGACCTTTTGAAAGCAGGAGTGGTTTCCAAGGTAACCGACGTTTTGGAAAAGTTTTCAATTCCCTTTGATATTTTCTCGGAAATCAAACCAAACCCCACTACAAAAAATGTGTCGGACGGTGTTGACTCATTTAAAAAATCCGATGCGGATATGATAATTGCCGTAGGCGGCGGAAGCGTAATTGATGCATCTAAGGCAATAGGTATAATTTTAACCAATCCCGACTATTCCCATGTAACCAGACTGGAAGGACTTAACAATGTAAAAAACCGCCCCGTTCCCATGTTTGCCGTACCCACCACCGCAGGCACCGCCGCCGAGGTTACAATTTATTTTGTAATAACAGACGAAGAAAGCAAAAAGAAAATGGTGTGTATCGCACCTTACTCAGTTCCCGAAATTGCTTTTGTTGATCCCGTAATGATGATGTCAATGCCTAAAAGTCTTCTTGCCGCAACGGGTATGGATGCCCTCACCCACGCCATCGAAGGCTATATAACAAAGGACGCATCAACCTTTTCAGACCTCTTTTGCCTTCGTGCCATAAAGGAAATTTCTTCATCCCTTAAAAAGGCAGCGGAGGGTAACAAAGATGCCTATACATCCCTTGCCCTCGGGCAGTACTTTGCCGGAATGGGCTTTTCAAATTCGGGTCTGGGCTTAGTTCACTCCATGGCTCATCCTCTGGGAGCTTTATACGATATGCCTCACGGTATGGCAAACGCCATAATCCTCCCCGTAGTTATGGAATTTAATTTTGATTCCTGCAAGGACAAATATAAAGACATTGTAAAGGCACTCGGCTTAGCACCGCTTACCGATGATGAATCATTGAAAAATTCCCCTTTAGAATATATCAGAAAGCTTTCCGAAAGCCTCGGTATTCCCAAAAATTTAAGAGACTATATTTCAGAAGACGACCTTGACTTTTTAGCCCAAAGCGCATATAACGATGCCTGCCGCCCCGGAAATCCAAGAGAAGTTACCATCGATGATATAAAAAAGCTTTACTTAAAGCTTATATAAAAAAGCATATGGGCTTTGCCCATATGCTTTTTTCTTACTTACTTTCTATTGTTATTTCCTGTTTTTCTCCGTTCCAGGAAACGGTATAGCCAAGATGCTCGGACACAAATCTTATGGGAATAAAGGTTCTTGAATCCTTTATTTTAGGCGGTACATCAAGGGTGTATCTGATGGTTTTATATTCGCCGCCGAAATATTTGTAAACATAAACAAGATTGTTTACAATCTGAAGGGTAATTACATTTACATCCTTTGTAACAACAATTGTTCTTGTGTCACCCTGCCACTGGATTGAAGCCCCCATTGCCTCAAGTAAACCTCTTAAAGGAATCATTGTTCTTCCGTTATCAATATAAGGTGCAACGTCAAGAGTAATTGTCTTTTCCTCGCCGTTTATGTCTGTCAGAATTTCATTTTTACCTATTCCGAGAACATATTTTTCCGAGTTTTTCATTGCCGCTCTGTCATAGCTTTCTTTTGTTTCATAAAGGGTGAATTCTCCCACAGATGCATGACCTAAAAAGCTTGAATGAATTTCAAATTTAATGAATCTGACATCCTCAACCGAAGGAAAATCATAATGATAGGTCTTTAGCTTATCCATATCTTCCTGCGCTATTTCAACCGCTTTTCCGTAAAGGTCGAAATAATTTACTCCGTCATCGCTTCCCGTAACAGAGAAATTGAAGAGAAATCCCGAATTGTCGTTATTTCTCGGAACATAGTCAAAGCCCTTTAAGGAATGCTCTTTTCCCATATCCACGGTTATAACAAAGGTTTTGCCCTTGTCATCGGGATTGGAGTGCCAGACTGTATTGGTCTTGCCGTCGAAAGCACTTGTAGCCTTAAATCCTTCACCCCAGTTTGAGTTGTCACTTATTACAAAGCCCTCGGTATTTACCGTATAAGGTCTTATTTCAGCCATAGCCTCCTCAAAGGCTTCTGCACTTTCGGCAGAATTATATTTTTCGTCCTTACCGCTTAAATTTATCTCTGCACAGGTGCCGTAACCGCCTTGAGTTGTAAGTGCTTCAAGAATGAATACCTTTGCCTTTATGTTCATTCCGAAGTCAACAGTTCCGTTTGCCGGGGTATTTTTGAACTCTCCGCTTTTTACAAGATATTTTTCACCGCCTGCGGAATCTGCTGCATATACGTTATATGTTAAAAATCTGCCCGTACCCTGGTCCTGACGGGGAGTGTAGGAAAGTCCGCTTACATATTCTGCCTTCGGAAGCTCGATTGTGATTAAAAACGGAGGCTCGTCGTGACCTGTTATGGTCTTTCCCTCATTTGTATAATTTGAATGCCAGTAGGTAGCCTTATCTCCGTCTGTCATTAAAGCTTCGGGAGAGGTTTCCTTTACGCTGTTTACGCCTATTTTCCATCCGTTTCTTTCGATAGGATTTTTAACATAGTAAGGATCATCCTCGGGAGCAAGAGTTGCACTTCCGCCCTCCATACTTACATAAGAGCCCTTGGGAATTTCCGTAGTGCTTCCCGATCCCTTTATAAGGTCAAATTCTGCGCAGGTACCATAGGAGTTTACACTTGCTGTAATTTCAAATACAATTCCCTTGACTTTATAGCTTTTTCCGAAGTCCTTTGTAAAGGCAGTTTTATCAACAATTCCTTCACCGGAATCAATGAGATAAGCCGTTTTTCCGTCTGCGGATGCATAGAAATTATAGCTTCTTGCCGTTCCGTTTGTATTGTCAATTCGGGGAGTGTATGTAAAGCCCGAAATAATTTCTTCTGTCGGAAGCTCTATATAGATATAGTAGGGAACCGAGTCCTTTTCCACGATGGAAGAGCCCTCTGCCCTGTAGAAAGAATGCCAGTAGGTTTCTGCTTTTCCATCTGTCATAAATTCAACGCTTGATTCGGGATATAAACTCGAAACCCTTACCGTAAACATAGACTTATCAAGATATTCTACAGCCGATACGGGAATCATAAGGCAAAGTATTAACGAACAAATAAATAATAATGATAATATTTTCTTCATAACAATGCCTCCTTACCTTATAAGCTCTGCCGCTTTAGCTAAAAGCTCAGCCGATACGCCCGATTTTGTCATTGTCCACACATCGCCGTTATTGGTTACTTTGTATCCGAAGCAATCGGAAAGAAGGCTTGCCGGTACATAGCAAAGTCCGTTTATAACCTTTACGGGGTTTGTAAGCGTAGCACTTCTTCCGCCGATAAATACTTCATTAGTTCCTGCCGTGGTGTAAATCCAGGTGGAATTTATCTTCTTTCCGTTCCAGGTTGCATCTTCATCGGTGGAATTATCGAGCGTGTGTGTCTTTACAATAAGCATATCGCTTTCAACGTTGCCCCACTCAACTTTCGTTCTTCCGTAGCCTAAAATGTCGTTAAGTGCTGCTGCGGGGAAATAGAGCATACCGTTTTCCAAAACCGTTGAATATCTTATATCAGGCTCGTAAACCTTCATTTTTCCGCCGTTTGCAACCATTTCATTTTTGCCTGCAACCATTACGGTGCAATCCGTAAGATTAATTCTTTCGGTTTCCGTAAGGGACTTTTGCTCAATTTCTGTATAGAGATAATTAAAGCGTCCCATAGGAGCAGAGGAACCTTCAACATAGAAGTTTAATATATCTCCGTTGCACTCTGCATAATCTGTCCACTTAAATTCAAAATCCATTACGCCTGTTTCGGAAAGTAAGCTTCTCGGAACAGAAAGCTGCATCACATTATCCTTTATGCTTACGTTTGCCGTTCCGATTTCCGTAAGTGTATAAGCCTTATCGGCAAAGCGTGATACCTTGCCCACTCCGCCGATATTTACGGCATAGTCATAGCCTTCCCAGCCTGTCTGATAGTTTCTGTCGGTGTTTATATAAAGATGCATAAAGTTTTTGCCTTCCTTTATGGCATCCTTTGTTTTTACCATAAAGTAGATATTAGCATCGTCAAAGCTTACCTTTGAGCGAAGAATCACGTTGTTCACCTTTGATGTATAGTGAAGCATTTCCTGAGTTTCAACATCCTTGTTTGATTTTACGTCACGTTCATAATCCTGCTTATCTGCGAAAAATTCAGGACCTACGCTGTCCCACTGACTTGCATCGCCTGTTATATCAATGGTCTTTGCGCCACTTGCAACGGGTGCAGGACGAACGCCCTTATACTTTCTTATAAAGTCAACCATCAGGTTGTAATAATCGTCTCCGAGAGGTCCTTTTGAAGGTTCGATATCACGGCTTCCCTCATCGTCGAAAAGGTCGATAAATACGTTTGTCTTTCCGCCAAGTTCCTTCGAACGGCTTACGTGCCATTCGTTCCAGCCGGTTATGAATACAAAGTGAGGATCTTCATAAAGAGCGCGGGATATCTGCTCCTGCATAAAATAGCCATGGCGTGTCGCATCCGCTCTGTAATCTTCGCCGAAGGCTTCTGTATAGCTTCTTCCCTTTATGTATTCGTCGGAAAAGGCTTCTGTTCCCACGCCGCCTGTTTCATAGGATTCATTCAATGCAACTCCGACATTGATAAATTCGGGCCTTCCGTCCTCCTCCATACCACGCAAGGGCTGCGGATAGGGGCTGAGCCAATGCCAGTCGCCTTCCAAATAGTCCTCAGCACGGCGTGAACCGCTTCCTCT
Organism: Clostridia bacterium; assembly: GCA_045644565.1. Classification (GTDB taxonomy): domain Bacteria; phylum Bacillota; class Clostridia; order CAKSNL01; family HGM11501; genus HGM11501. Next base: position 17,051 of record JAZRHF010000173.1, read on the forward strand.
TACCGAAAAGAACTTACTTATATCCGATGCAAGACCTTTATCTTCGGGGTCATTCTTATCCGCTTTTGAAAGACCTCCTTCAAACTCATTGGCAAGAAGCATAGGCTTACCGTCAAGCATAAACCAGAGGTCGGAATATTCTCCGCTTTCATAGAAGTTGAGATAAGCAGATTTTACCATACGCCATTTTTCTTCGCTTGATGCTCCCATAGGCATATAGAATGAAATTTTCGGTGCATCAACGCCTGCTTCTCTTGCATCGTGAAAAGCCTTAAAGCACATACCCGAAGATATTACAAAGCTTCTGTCGCCGTTGGTGCAATCAAAGAATATTGCGTCTACTCCTGCGTTTGCCAGCATTTCCGCGTGACGGCGGAATACCCAGTAATCCTCGCCGTTATAAAATCCGAAAAGAGGCTCGTTCCAGTAAATTGAGCCGGGGCTTGCGTTTCCGGGAGTAAACCAGATCTTATGGTCATAGTCTGTTTTTGCTTCGGGATATTTTTTAATAGCTTCCGAGGCAATTACCGCACTCTTGTCCCCCTGATGGTTGGGCCAGTAGAAAATACCAACCTGACGCTCCCCCTCTTTTACGGGACCTGCTTCTTCAAAGTCTGCAATTTTTCGTCCGAGCGAGTCGGTCGCAACCCAGGTATCCGAATAATTGTCAATTATTGCTTCGTCAGGAATGGGAGTCACAAGCTCGGGAGTATATTTTTCAGAAGACAAAGTAATGCTTTTTATATCAATATGTCCCTGCATATGATAGTTCTGCACGATGTAGAGCATTCTCTCGCCCGTAAAGGTTCCTTCAAGTGCCATTTTATATGTATTTGTGCCGTTTTTGTTCACAATTATATATCCCAAAAATTCGCCGTCAACGGGATTATCAAGTTTAACTCTGAAGGCTTCACCGTTGGTCCAGTCAACAATAACGGCATTCACTTCCATCGAAATGGATTTTACACCGTCCATATTAACCTTATAGCCAACATAACCTCCATCCTTCCAGCCCTTTACGGTTTCAGCAACCGTAACACCTGTTTCGCTTTTATCCGAAACATCCTTTGCCGTAAGAATAACATCGCTTGCAAAAGAAAAAGATGTCATTGTAAAAAACATCATTATTACAAGCAACAACGAAACAAATCTTTTCATAAGAACCCTCCTTGATGTATTATGAGATAATTATACCATAGTAAAAACTTTTTTGCAACAAAAACCCATTGTAAAAATGTTGTCAATTTAACAAGGACAATATTGCTTTTTTCTTAAAACTATGCTATACTTTAAGCACCTTAAGAAAGGAGCATACAATATGATTTATCAGTCAGCTTATTACGGCGGAGATAACAGCGGAATTCACGCTCCGTCCGATGAATTTCTCCATGTAAACAATACCGGTTACTACAAAGATATGCCTGCCAAACAACAATGGGGAACCAACCGCCCCGCAGGTCTTCCCGACTGGCAGGTTTTATATGTTCTTGCAGGTGAAATGCAGCACGAATTTGCCGACGGAACCGTATCTTCAATGCTTCCCGGAGATATGATTATATATTCTCCAGGAGATTTTCAGCGCTACCATTGTACCGCACCCCTTTCCGGCTATGTATGGGTTCATTTTTCCGGAACCGCCGCAGCGGAACTTGTTTCATCAATGGGATTTACTCCCTGTAAGATATACCATTCAAAACCTAACGGTGCGGCTGTCACCTATATACGTGCAATGATTGAAGAGATACGGCGCAGAAAAGCAACCTATCAGCTGAAAATAGTATCAATTTTAATTGACTATATGTCCTTTCTGTCCGATGAGGTCAACAACGAAAGCAAGGAATCGATAAAATATTCAAAGCTTTATCCTGCACTTCAGGACATCGAAAACAATCCTTTCCCCTTCAAAACAAACGAGGAATATGCCTCACTTTGCGGAATTGACGAATATTATTTCATACATCTTTTCAAAGAGGTTACGGGCCTTTCTCCCCTTCGCTATGCAACAGACCTTGCTATGAGAAAAGCAGTAAAGCTGATAATCGAAACCAATATGGATATTACCGAAATTTGTTCTGCCCTCGGATTTTCAGACCCTTGCTATTTTTCAAGAAAATTCCGTAAATTTCACGGTCTTACCCCTTCGGAATTCAGAAAAAGACAGCGTGATGCCGAAACTGCATTTTCAAGGTAATCAAAAGCTTTAATGCTTGATTAAATATTACGAAAGATAAAAAACAAGCAGTGCAATGCACTGCTTGTTTTTTATCTTTCTTCTCTGAAATACGGAAGACCGAGACTCTTCGGAGGCTGGTTTTCCTTTTTGTTTCTTATGCTTGTAATGATTAAAACTATGATTGTTACAAGATAAGGAAGTGTCTTTATAACTTCTCTTTCCGCATTTGAAAGACCGGGGATATAAACGCTGGCAATGTAAAGTCCTCCGAAAAGAACAGAACCCAGTATTCCCACATTAGGCTTCCAGAGTGCGAAAATTACAAGGGCAATGGCAAGCCATCCACGGTCCCCGAAGCCACCGTTTGTCCATGAACCGCCGGTGTAGTCCATAATGAAGTAAAATCCGCCGAGACCTGCTATGGCACCGCCTGCTATTGTTGCGATGTACTTATACTTTGATACGCTTATACCGGCAGCATCTGCGGTTGCAGGATTTTCACCCACTGCACGAAGGTGAAGACCGATTCTGGTTTTATTGAGAATAACCGCCGCCACAATTGCAATTATTATGGCAAGATATGCCAAAAATCCATAGCCGAAGAAAATTGTTCCCGCCTTGCCCAAATCGTCGGCAAAAGGAAGCGTGGTTTTGAAGAAATCCGCCGTTGTTTTTACGTTAAGATTTCCTCCGGGACCGAGAATTTTTGTGATTGTACCGCCGAAAAAGTCACCGAATCCCACACCGAAGGTGGTAAGAGCAAGACCTGTTACGTTCTGATTTGCTCTTAATGTAATGGTGAGAAAGCTGTATATCAATGCAAGCAATGCCGAGCCTAAAATTGATGCAAAAAGCGGAATGAGTATTCCTAAAAAGGCATTGGGAGCTACACCCGCTCTGGAGCATGAAAGCTCATAAATATAGGCACCGATTACGCCGGCACTTCCTCCCATATACATGATGCCGGGGATACCTAAGTTAAGGTTTCCCGACTTTTCCGTTATTATTTCACCTGTGGAGCCGTAAAGTAACGGAATGCCCTGAACAATTGCAGAATTGATTATTGTAGCAAACATTACTTACACCTCCTTATGTTTTGCACGGAAGTTTATTTTGTACTGTACAAAAAATTCGCTTCCTATGATGAAGAAAAGAATTATACCTGTTATAATTCCCGATATGCTTGTGTTATTAAGTCCGCAGCTTGAAGATACCTCGCTGGCTCCTCTTTCAAGGAAAACGATAAGGAAGGAAACAAGAGCCATAACTCCCGGATTGAATTTTGCAAGCCAGGAAACCATTATGGCAGTAAAACCAAGACCGCCAACCGTATTTGTAGCAACAGTCTGATGCTGGCCTGCAACAAGCAAAAAGCCTGCTACACCGCAAAGTGCACCGGAAAGTGCCATTGTACGGATAATTACCTTTTTAACATTTATTCCGATGTAGCGTGCCGTATTTTCACTTTCACCTACAACGGAAATTTCATAGCCGTGTTTTGAATATTTAAGATATATATACATTCCCACGGTTAAAAGAGCCACAATTATTATGTTGAGCACATAGTCTCTTCCGAAAACCCTTGGCATTTTAGGTCCTTCAATTGTACCAATAACACCTGAACCGGATTTTATTGTAATCGCAATGTATATGGCAACTGCCTGTGTTGCCACATAGTTCATCATAAGAGTGAACAGTGTTTCGTTTGTTCCGAACTGTGCCTTGAATACGGCGGGAATTATACCCCAGATGCATCCTGCAACAACACTTCCTATAAGCATAACGGGAAGAAGAATATATCCGGGAAGTGTTTTTCCGTAAAACATCATGATTGCCGCAGATACAAGACATCCCACAAGCGCCTGTCCTTCTGCACCGATGTTCCAGAATTTCATCTTAAATGCCGGAGTTACCGCAAGAGATATGCAAAGTAACATTGCCACAGGCTGAAAGAGGTTAAGCGTCTTTCTTACCGAACCGAAGGATCCTTCAAACATAATGGCATAAATTTTTATGGGATTAAATTTTGTAAGCATCATTATAACGATGGAGCAGACAATAAGAGCAAGCAAAATTCCCAAAGCTCTTACCGTGCACGCCTTTAAAAGAGGCATATCGTCACGCTTTGAAATGTGTATATTATGCATCAATCTCACCTCCGCCAAGCTTTGTCATAAGTAATCCTACCTCTTCCTTGGTAGAAGTTCTTGCATCTAAAATACCGCTTACTTTTCCTCCGCAAAGAACCAGTATTCTGTCGCAAAGTTCAAGTAACACGTCAAGATCTTCACCAACATAAATAACCGCAACGCCTTTTTCCTTCTGGTCGTTAAGAAGGTTATATATGGTATAGGATGAGTTTATGTCAAGTCCTCTGACAGGATAAGCTACCATTAAAACTGTAGGGCTTGATGCTATTTCACGACCTACCAATACCTTCTGAACGTTACCGCCCGATAACTTTCTTACAGGGGTGTTGGCGTCGGGAGTTGCAACCTCAAGCTGCTCAATAATCTTTTCTGCCAGATCCTTGGGTGCTTTTCTCTCCAAAAATACGCTTTTACCCTTTTTATAGCTTCTGAGCATTACGTTGACAACAATATCCATATTGCCGACTAAGCCCATTCCAAGTCTGTCTTCGGGAACAAAGGAAAGCCTTACGCCCATTTCCCTTATCTGCACAGGGGTTTTATCCTTAAGATTTTCCTGTTTTTCTGTTTTGGGATTGTTGTATAAAATTTCTCCGGTGTCCATATGCTGAAGTCCTGCGATAGCTTCAAGAAGCTCTCTCTGACCGCTTCCGGCAATACCTGCAATACCTAAAATTTCCCCTGATTTTGCAGTAAAGGAAATATTTTCAAGTAACTTTATGCCGTCACGACTGTTACAGATTATTCCTTTTACTATCAAACGGTCTTCAGTGTTTTTCGGTTCATTTCTTTCAATATTAAGATTAACCTTTTTGCCCACCATCATTTCGGTAAGCTCTGTTTCGGATGTTTCGGATGTTTCAACCGTACCTATATATTCTCCCTTACGAAGAACTGCCACACGATCGGAAATCTCCATAACCTCATTAAGCTTGTGAGTTATGATTATAATGGCTTTTCCGTCATCTCTCATTACTCTCAGTACCTCAAAAAGCTTTTCTGTTTCCTGAGGAGTTAAAACCGCTGTGGGCTCGTCAAGAATCAGGATGTCTGCACCTCTGAAAAGCACCTTAATAATTTCAACCGTCTGCTTTTCGGAAACCGACATTTCATAAATTTTCTTTTTAGGATCCATTTCAAAGCCATACTGCTTATCAATAGCTTCGATTTTTTCTATGTACCTGTTTTTATCAAAACCATCTTCGTCGGAAAGTCCTAAAATTATGTTGTCTGCCGCATCAAAAACATCAACAAGCTTGAAATGCTGATGAATCATACCGATTTTATAATTAAAAGCGTCTCTCGGAGAGGATATTACCACCGGATTTCCGTCGATGAAAATTTCACCTTCATCCGGAGTATAGATGCCGGAAATCATATTCATAAGCGTGGTTTTTCCGCTTCCGTTTTCTCCCAGAATCGAAAGGATTTCTCCTTTGTTAACGGTAAGATTTACATTTTTGTTTGCCACAACGCTTCCGAAGGTCTTGGTTATATTTTTAAGTTCTATCGCCGCCTGACTCACATTATCACTCCTTCGAAGTAATATAATAACATACTACATTATAACAGATTTCCTTTTTTCCGTCAACAATTATTGACAAAAAAATAAGAGCAGGGAATTCCCTGCTCTTACCGTTATAAGTCAAAACTTATTTAATTGTGATACCGTCGATATCGAGGTCGAAGTAAGGTGCAGATCTGAACTCAGATTCAGCGAATACGCCATCGATAATAACTTCTGTGTCACCTGTGAATGTGCCGTCGTCATCAACGTCAGCCATGTAAGTTGTAAGAGTTTCGCCACCAACTGTGAAGTTAGCTGTGTCGAATACTTCGATTTCGCCTTCGATTAAAGCAGTCTTAACTTCTTCAAGCTTTTCAGCTGTGCCTTCTGCTGCAACAGCATCGTTAAGACCAAGAATCTGAACAACGTCTTCAGCAAGACCGCCGCAGAAGTCCTGAGTAATAGCTTCACCCTTCTGAACAGATGTGATCATGTGTTCAAAATAGGGCTGCCAGTTAATCTTAGAAGAAACGAGGGCTGTGTTGGGACCCCATTCTCTTGTATCTAAGTTGTAAGCAACATCGGGAACACCTGCTTCTTCACAAGCCTTGGGAGCACCCTCAGAGTCAGCATGCTGGCTCATAAGTACGCAACCGTCAGCGATTAATGCGTTAGCAGCTTCCTTTTCAAGAGCGATGTCAAACCAGGAGTTTGTGAACTTAACATCCATTGTAGCTGTGGGGCAAACAGATCTTGCGCCAAGGAAGAAGGATGTGTAACCGGACTTAACTTCTGCATAGGGGAATGCACCAACGTAACCGATCTTAGCCTGTTCGGGTGTGATTTCGCCATTTTCGATCATAGCGTTGAGCTTGAGACCTGCAGCTACACCAACTAAATATCTGCCTTCGTAGATAGATGCGAATGCATTATAGTAGTTGGGAAGGTTTTCTGTGTGAGCCTTTGTACCTGTAGCGTGGCAGAATACAACCTCAGGGAATTCCTTAGCTGCCTTAATCATGAAGTCTTCATGACCAAAGCTGTCAGCGAAGATTACGTCACAACCAGCTTCAACAAGTTCAGCTGCTGTTTCGTAGCATTCGTTACCTTCAGGAATGTTTACCTTAACGATAACCTGATCGTCTGTAAGACCGAGAGCATCCTTTGCAGCGAGTGCAGCGTCAAGGAAGTTCTTGTCATAGGTAGAGTTTTCATCGTGTAAGAAGATGAAACCAACTTTGATGTCTTCAGCAACTTCAACATCCTTTGAGCCGCATGCAGCTAAGCTGAAAAGTGTTGCAACTGCCAAAATGAGTGCGAGAAACTTTTTCATTGTTTTTTCCTCCGTTATTTTTTTATTTTTCCGAAAGCAAAACTCTCGGACTTTAATATATAATTTATCAAATTCCAATAAAAAAAGCAATACCTAATTGAAAACAAATTAACCAAATCGTATATTGCTTTTTTGTCGATTTTTACCAATAAAGAAAAGGTCAGTAAACTCCGTTTACCGACCTTAATACTCTTATTCATTTTCGAAAAGCGGTGTTGAGAAGTATCTCTCTGCCGTATCGGGAAGAACTGTCACAACGGTTTTCCCTTCTCCCAGCTTCTTTGCGAGCTTTATTGCCGCCGCCACATTCGTGCCGCCGGATATTCCGCACATAATACCTTCAAGTCTTGCAAGATCCTTTGCGGTTTTAATTGCTTCCTCGTCAGAAATTATGCAGATATCGGAATAAATCTCGTTATTCAGTATTGCAGGAATTATTCCGTCACCTATTCCCATCTGAAGGTGTGTACCGATATTTCCTCCTGCAAGAATTGCGGCGTTTTCAGGCTCAACTGCCCATATTTCCATATCGGGATTAGCTTCCTTCAAAACTTCGCCTATACCTGTAATGGTTCCGCCTGTACCGATTCCGGAGCAAAATCCGTGAATGGGCTTATCTACCTGCTCCAAAATTTCCTGTGCGGTAAAATTCCGCTGTGCCTCGGTATTTGCCTCGTTTTCAAACTGCTGAGGAACATATACATTTTCATCCTCTGCAGCCATTTCGAGAGCGGTTTTAAGACAGTTATCAATACACTCTCCGATATTTCCGTCATCGTGAATCAAAATAACCTCTGCCCCGTAGTGGCGGACAAGCTTACGTCTTTCTTCACTTACGGAATCGGGCATAATGATTTTTGTTTTATAGCCCATTACGGCACCGACCAGAGCAAGACCTATTCCCTGATTTCCGCTTGTAGGCTCAACAATAACGGAGTTTTCGTTTATTATTCCCTTTTCTCTTGCTACGCGAATCATATTATAAGCAGTTCTTGTCTTTATGGAACCGCCTACGTTAAGCCCTTCAAATTTTACTAAAATTTCAGCACCGGTTTCTTTCCCAAGCTTATTTAAGCGAATCATGGGGGTATTTCCGATTGCCGAAAGTATATTATCATGAATCATTGAAAAAATTCCCTTCCGAAAACAATATATCCTTATTATACCAATCTATGCACTTTTGTCAAGAAAAAACACAAAAGGAATGTCAAAAAACTCCGGACCGCAAAAAACAAAATCGCCCGTCGGGCGATTTTGTTAATAATCATTTTGTGGTTTCAGCTTCAACAAGACGGGATGCTCCATAGCGTTCACGAAGAGCATTTTTCTGAATTTTACCCGTTGCATTTCTGGGAATCTCCGAGAAAATAATCTTCTTGGGTCTCTTGTATCTGGGAAGTGCACTGCAGTATTCTTCCATTTCTTCAACCGTTGCACTTACGCCTTCCTTAAGCTGAATGATTGCCGCAGTAATTTCACCAAGTCTTTCGTCAGGAAGACCGATTACGCCAACGTCACTTATCTTGTCGTTCGCTCTTAAGAAATCTTCAATCTGAACGGGATAAATATTTTCGCCGCCTGTGATGATAACGTCCTTCTTACGGTCAACAAGATAGATAAAGCCTTCTTCGTCCATCTTTGCCATGTCTCCGGTGTAAAGCCATCCGTCCTGAGTCAAAACCTCTCTTGTTGCCTCGGGATTTTTGTAATAGCACTTCATTACGCCGTCGCCCTTAAGACAAAGTTCACCAACCTCGCCCTGCTTTGCTTCATTTCCTTCGTCGGTTATTATCTTTATCTCCCAGTTGTAGCCGGGAACACCGATTGCTCCAACCTTATGTATATTTTCAACGCCCAGATGTACCGCACCGGGTCCGATTGATTCAGATAATCCGTAGTTTGTGTCATACTGATGGTTCGGGAATACTTCCTTCCACCTCTTGATAAGTGAAGGAGGAACAGGCTGAGCACCGATGTGCATAAGTCTCCACTGAGAAAGATTATAATCGGAAAGATTAATCTCTCCTCGCTCAACCGCATCAAGTATATCCTGTGCCCAGGGCACAAGAAGCCATACAATTGTAGCTCTTTCATCGGATACGGTCTGAAGAATCCATTCGGGCTTGATACCCTTTAATATAACGGCCTTGCTTCCCGATAAAAGTGAGCCGAACCAGTGCATTTTCGCACCTGTATGATACAAAGGAGGAATGCACAAGAACACGTCATCACGATTCTGGGAGTGGTGATTCTGTTCCACCTTACAGGATGCAACCAACGCCTTATGTCTGTGAAGAATAGCCTTGGGGAAACCTGTTGTACCGGATGAGAAGTATATTGCACCGTCATCCTCATCGTCAATTTCAACCGCAGGAGCAACTGAAGAACAATAGCCTATCATTTTTCTGTAGCAGTCCGCAAAAGAGGGAGCTTCATCTCCTACAAAGAAATAGTGCTTTATTGCAAGCTTGGGAAGAATGCTCTCAAGTCTTTCAGTAAATTCAGGTCCGAAAACAAGAACTGATACATCCGCAAGATCGGAGCAATATTCAATTTCATCCGCAGAAAAACGGAAGTTCATGGGAACCGCAAGAGCACCTGCCTTAAGTATTCCGAAATAAATGGGAAGCCAGTCGATGCAGTTCATCATTAAAATTGCAACCTTATCCCCCTTCTTAACCCCTCTTGTGAGAAGGAGATTTGCAAAACGGTTTGCCGCAATATCAAAATCTCTCCATGTTATCTCACGGCGATATTTTTCACCTGCCGTTGCTTCGATAAGGTTATATTCATGCCATGTAAGGTTTTTATCGGGCTGATTTGCGGGATTAACCTCCACAAGGGCTACCTCATCGGGATGAAGTCGTGCATTTTTTTCAAGAAAATCTGTAATAGGCATATTCTTCTTTCCTTTCAGAAATTAATAACTTATTTTACGCCTGATGCTCATCTCCGAGAGCATCGGTTGCATTGACGATAACTTTTTTATCATAACAGGTAAACATTTTATCTACGCTGTCTTTTTTCATTTTAGGTGTGATAAGGCTGACTACCGGAACTATTATAAGTCCTCCTACCATTGCAACAGCTCCCGCATTTATGGGCGACTGCAACAATGCAGGAAAGCTTCCTCTGAAGAGCATATTTGCAATCATCAAAAGGGAACCGAATGCAAAACTTGCCCAGACAGATGCCTTAGTAACCCATTTTCCGTATAAGCCGTATAAGAAAGGAGCAAGGAAAGCACCCGCAAGAGCACCCCATGAAATTCCCATCATATCGGCTATGTAGCCGAGCTTATCCTTATTTATCGCTATGAATGCAGACACCGCAATGAATGCCACGATAAATATTCTCATTGTGAAAACCTGTTTCTTTTCGGACATATTTTTTACAATGTGCCCCTTTATCATATCAAGGGTAAGAGTTGAACTTGATGTCAGAACAAGGCTTGAAAGAGTTGACATGGATGCAGAAAGCACTAAAACAATTACGATACCGATTAAAAGGTCGGGAAGATTTTCAAGCATCTTGGGAATTACCGCGTCAAATCCGCCAACGGGAGTTCCTTCTACGCTTTCAACTCCGGAAATTCTTCCGAAGCCACCCAAAAAGTAGCATCCTCCTGCAACTATAATTGCAAAAATAGTGGAAATAAGCGTTCCCTTTGCAATGTTCTTTTCACTTTTTATGGCGTAGAACTTCTGCACCATCTGAGGAAGTCCCCATGTGCCGAGTGATGTTAAGATAATAACACATAAAAGTCCGAAGGGATCGGGACCGAAAAATGATGCAAAGCCACCGGGAATAACTGTTCCTTTTGCGTTTTCGCAAGGTACCTTTGCAAGCTCAATCAAAGCTTCCGTAAATCCGCCGTGGCTTTTAAGCACTGCTCCGATTACAGCCACAATTCCGATAAGCATTATGATTCCCTGTATAAAGTCGTTTATTGCAGTTGCCATGTAGCCGCCCGCTATTACATAAACGCCCGTAAGAATTGCCATCACAACCACGCATACATTATAGGAAACTCCCGGGAACGCCATTTCAAAAAGTCTCGAAAGTCCGTTGTAAAGCGATGCTGTGTAAGGTATTAAAAATATAAACACAATTGCCGATGCAACGATTTTTAATTTATTGCTTTCAAAGCGCTTTCCGAAGTATTCGGGCATCGTTGCCGTCTTTAAGTGCTGAGTCTGAAGACGGGTTCTTCTTCCTAAAATAATCCAGGCAAGAAGTGAACCGATGAAGGCATTTCCAAGCCCTATCCAGGTTGAAGCAATACCGAATTTCCATCCGAACTGTCCTGCATATCCTACGAAAATAACCGCTGAGAAGTAAGATGTACCGTAAGCAAAAGCCGTAAGCCAGGGGCCTACATTTCTTCCGCCCAAAACAAAACCCGATACATCCGTTGCTTTTTTTCTGCAGTAGAATCCAACGCCCAACATAACTGCGAAGAAAACTACAAGCATAATGATTTTTACTGCCATTTTTACCATCCTTCCATACTACAAAATTTTTATATATCCTAAAAGAACGGTCAGGCAATAAAAAACCGTCCTCCGGATTTCAATACCAGAGGACGGATATAATAATCCGCGATACCACCTCAGTTTACAGGTCCCTCACGGCAACCTGCCTCATTGAGTAAAACAAAAAAACCGTACTTCCGTGCTACTCATTCGCTTTAACGGGCGAAACCCGTCGGGGCTTACTTACTTCTTCCCCGCAGCTCCCGGACCGTATTCAGACTGTTTTCCGATTACGACTTTCACCAACCGTCGCTTCTCTTTGCTCTTCCAACAGCTTACTTTTTTCCGTTCACAGCCTTTGGCATAACCTTCTATGCTTGTGTGACATTTTAGCACACTAAAGCATAAATGTCAACACTTTTTTATTGTTCCTTTAATTTTTCACTCTGATAATGGAGGGTAAGTGCAGATATAAGTTCTTCCAGATCTCCGTTCATGATTGCGTCAATCTTATGAAGTGTAAGACCTATTCTGTGGTCAGAAACTCTTCCCTGAGGGAAGTTATAGGTTCTTATTCTCTCACTTCTGTCTCCTGTTCCAACCTGGCTCTTACGCTCCGACGCCACCTTTTCGTGCTGCTGGGACTGCATGAGCTCATAAAGGCGGGAACGGAGAATTTTCATACCCTTATCCTTATTCTTATGCTGACTCTTTTCGTCCTGACAGCTTACAACAAGACCTGTGGGAAGATGGGTAATTCTCACCGCACTGTCCGTTGTATTAACGCACTGACCGCCGGGACCGCCTGCACGGAATACGTCAATTCGTAAATCGTTGGGGTTGATTTCAACTTCAACTTCCTCTACTTCGGGAAGTACGGCAACGGTTACGGTTGAGGTGTGGATTCTACCCTGTGATTCGGTGTCGGGAACTCTCTGTACTCTGTGAACACCGCTTTCATACTTAAGAGTGCTGTATGCCCCCTGACCTATTATCATAAAGGAAATTTCCTTTATACCTCCAAGTCCCGTTTCGTTGGTGTTCATTATATCTATTTTCCACCTTTTGGATTCTGCATACATGGAATACATTCTGAAAAGATTTGCCGCAAAAAGCGCCGCTTCGTCACCGCCTGCACCGCCTCTTATTTCCATGATTACGTTTTTATCGTCATTGGGATCCTTGGGAAGCATCAAAATCTTAAGTTCTTCTTCGCAAACCGCCATAGCTTCCTCGGATTCGTCAAGCTCCATCTTTGCAAGCTCGTGCAAATCCTTTGCCGAGGAATCCTCTAAAATCATTTTTGATTCTTCGATGGATTCTTTATACTTTTTATATTCCCTGTATTTTTCAACAATAGGCGTCATATCTGCATGCTCTTTACAAAGCTTGCTCCATTCGCTTCTGTCCTCCATCACGGAAACATCGCTTATACTTTTTGTAAGTTCTTCATAACGCTCTTCAATAAAAGCCAGTTTTTCAAACATTTTATTTTCTCCCATACATTGGTTTCATAATTTATTATTATATCAATTTTTCTCTCTTTCGTCAATAATATATGTATAAAAAATTATCAGTCTCGTATAATATTATAAGAAAAGGAGGTTTTTATATGCGAAAATTGTTTTCCCTCATTTTGGCAGTTACTCTTATATTTCTCTTAGCTGCCTGCTCTATGACCAATGATAATTCCGGCGGTTTAGCTGACGATTTGAAAGACGGCGCAGATAATTTGATGGAAGATACCGGGGACATGGCAGGTGACCTTAAAGACGACATTACAGCAAGTCCCGACGCTCCCGCAAAGATGCCTGAAGACTCAATCGACGGCACAATGGAAAACACCGAAGAAAACGTAAGCCCTGACACAGCTCAGTAAAAAAACGGATGTAGCTTAAAAAGCTACATCCGTTTTTTTCATTAAACCCTTGACATTTCTTTTCACAAAACATATAATACTTACGAACGAAAGTAATCAGGCTTTCTAAAGAAGGAGGTTTTCATGAACAGTCAGGAATTAAGACACCTCGAAATTATAAAAATGCTTTCAGAAAGCAACACTCTTCCCGTAACGGAACTTTCCGAAAAGTTAGGGGTTTCTCTCGTAACCATGAGAAAGGATCTTACCATCCTTGAAGGAAGAAAGCTTCTTTTAAGACAGCAGGGCTTTGTTGAGCTTAACAAAGCAACTCCCGTAAACAAAAGGATGATAAGTAACTACAAGGAAAAAATTCTCATCGCGGCAAAGGCATCATCGCTTGTATCTGATGGCGACACGGTGATTATCGAATCAGGAAGCAGTTGTATACTTCTTGCCGAAGCGCTTAAAAATTCGGGCAAGAAAATCACTATAATCACAAATTCAACCTTTATGGCGGACTTCATCTCTCCCTGTCCTTCAATACGCCTGATTTTACTCGGTGGCGAATACAGAGATGATTCTATGGCAGTTGTAGGTCCTGTCACAAAGAGCTGTCTTAACAGCTTCAACGCCGCATATTTCTTTTCGGGAACAGACGGTTTTTCCGAAGGCGGCTTTACCGGAGATAATCCCGAAAGAGTGGAAATTCTTCGTGCTATGGCTGCGCGTGCCGAGAAAACCGTTATAATAACAGAATCGGAAAAATTCAAAAAGAAGGGAGCAATGACTGTTTTTGCCCTTGATGAAACCGACTATATAATAACCGACGACGGAATTAATTCCCTCACAGAAAAAAAATTAAAAGAAAAAAACATTAAATTAATTAAAGTATGAAAGGTGATAAAAAAATGGAACTTTTACTTGACACAGCCAATTTGGCGGAAATTAAACGTTGCAATGAAATTTACAACATTACGGGCGTTACCACAAACCCCACAATTATCTCAAAGGAAAAGGCGGACTTTTTCCCTCTGCTTGAAAAAATCCGTGAGATTATCGGTGACAAACAGCTTCACGTTCAGGTAACTGCGGCAACATGCGACGAAATGATTAAAGAAGCAGAAACAATTACAACTATTCTCGGAAAGAATACCTACATAAAGGTGCCCACAAACGAAGAGGGCGTAAAGACAATGAAAATTCTTAAAAATAAGGGATTTTTTATTACTGCAACCGCAATTTATACCACTCAGCAGGCAATGATAGCATCAAGTGTTGATGCAGATTATGCAGCCCCCTACTTTAACCGTATGTGCAACAATAACTATGATGCAGTTTCGGCAATTAAAGATATGGCAAAGCTTTATTCCATGTACGACAAAAAGACAAAGCTTCTTGCTGCCAGCTTCAAAAATCCCGGTCAGATAATGGATTCCCTCCTTGCCGGAGCAAAGGCTGTAACCGCTGCTCCCGAGCTTTTCACAATGATGGTGGAATCTCCCATTATCGACTCTGCAATTGCAGGATTTAAAAAGGACTGGGACGGCTTATACGGCGACAAGAAAATTTACGAATTATAAGGAGAAGGCTATGTCTAAGTATCTTTTAGCTCACGACCTCGGCACCTCAGGCAACAAGGCAACCTTATTTGACACAGAACTGGGTGCCGTAAAGAGCATCACTGCCCCCTACGGCGTAAATTTTGGTTCCCACGGCTTTGCGGAGCAGAACCCCGAAGATTTGTGGAATGCCGTTATTAAGTCAACCATTGCCGTAACCGAAGGCATCTCTCCCTCCGACATACTTGCCGTGTCCTTTTCTGCCCAGATGCAGGGCGCACTTCCGGTAGACAGAGAAGGAAATGTGCTTCGCCCGTCCATAATATGGGCGGATTCCAGAGCTGTAAAGGAAGCAGACTTACTCATAAACGAGCTTGGTGCAGATAAAATATACTCTCTCACAGGGCACAGGGCAAGTCCCAACTATACCATAGAAAAGCTTATGTGGATAAAGGCAAATGAGCCCGATGTATGGAAAAAGACCTACAAATCCCTGCAGGCAAAGGACTATATCATTTTCCGCCTTACAGGAAATTTTGTAACGGATTATTCCGATGCTTCAGGAACAAATGCGCTGGAGCTGGACAATCTTACCTGGTCTGACGAAATTTTTTCAGCCGCAGGCATTGATAAGGAAATTATGCCCGAGCTTAAAAACTCAATTGATGTTGCAGGCTATGTGACAAAAGAAGCCGAAAAAGCAACAGGTCTTCTTTCCGGCACCCCCGTTATTACGGGTGGCGGTGACGGTCCCTGTTCTGCAATCGGTGCAGGATGCATAGGGGATAACGAATTTTTCTCCTCCTTCGGCACATCTGCCTGGATTGGCGGAACAACAAATGAAAAATTCATCGACAAAAATAAGGTATGCTTCTGTTTTGCCCACGTTATTCCCGGAAAATATATGCCCTGCGGAACTATGCAATCGGCAGGAAGCTCATATTCCTATATAAAGGAACTTTTAGCATCCGAAATGTCCTATAAAGATCTTAATGAGCTTTTAGCTATAACCACTCCCGGTGCAAAGGGGCTTTTATTCCTTCCCTATCTTTTAGGTGAGCGTTCACCAAGATGGAATGAAAAGACAAGTGGTGCATTTATCGGCATAAAGCCTGCTCACACAAAAGCCGACTATATAAGAGCGGTAATTGAAGGCATAGGCTATAACCTTGAGCTGATACTTAAATCCTTCCGCGAAAATGCAAAAATTGACCGCCTGATACTGACAGGCGGTGGCGCAATGGGAGAAAGCGTCTGTCAGATTCTTTCGGATATATTATATTCAAAGCTTGTAACTCCCGAAGATGCAAGAAGTGCAACCTCAGTTGCCGCAGCTTTAATCGCCGGTGTAGGTGCAGGAGTTTATCCCGATTTTTCCGCATATAAAAAGTTTCTTACCTTTAATAAAGAATACACTCCCGAAAGCAAAAATGCACCCGTATACGAAAAATATAAAAAGATTTTCGATGACAGTTATTATGCCCTCATGCCAATTTTTGATGAGCTTTATACCATATAAATTATACTTGCAATATAAGGAAATCCGTGGTATAATATAGTTTCAGAAATTATAATCCCGAAAGGATGAATATAAATGGAAAACGTTTTTGATATTTTAAAAGAGAGAGGATTAATTGCGCAGACCACTCACGAAGCTGAAATCCGTGAAATGCTCGGCAAGGAAAAAATAAAGTTCTATATCGGATTTGACCCCACGGCTGACAGCCTTCATGTAGGACACTTCCTGCAGATGGTTGTTATGCGCCATATGCAGAATGCAGGTCACACCCCCATCGCATTGGTTGGTGGCGGTACAGGTCACATCGGCGATCCTTCCGGAAGAACCGATATGCGTCAGATGATGACAAAGGAAGTAATTGACCACAACTGCGAATGCTTTAAGGAACAGCTTTCAAGAATAATCGACTTTTCCGACGGCAAAGCATTAATGGTAAACAACGCCGACTGGTTACTTGACTTAAAC
This sequence comes from Clostridia bacterium, assembly GCA_045644565.1. Lineage (GTDB taxonomy): Bacteria > Bacillota > Clostridia > CAKSNL01 > HGM11501 > HGM11501. The sequence continues at coordinate 34,093 of JAZRHF010000173.1, forward strand.
TACGTTGAGTTTATCCGTGACATCGGTGCTTGCTTCTCCGTTAATCAGATGCTTCAGGCTGAATGCTTCAAGCAGAGACTTGAAAAGGGCTTATCCTTCCTCGAATTTAACTATATGCTTATGCAGAGCTATGACTTCTTAATGCTTAACCGTAAGTATGACTGTAAGTTGGAGCTTGGCGGTGACGACCAGTGGAGCAACATTTTAGGCGGTCTTGACCTTTGCAGAAGAAAGGATCAGAAGCAGGTTTACGGTATGACCTTTACCCTTCTTACCAACTCCGAAGGAAAGAAAATGGGTAAAACCGCATCCGGTGCAGTTTGGCTTTCAGCAGAAAAAACAACTCCCTACGATTTCTATCAGTACTGGAGAAACGTTGACGATGCGGATGTTATTAAGTGCATGAAGCTCTTAACCTTCGTTCCCATGGACGAAATAAGAGAATTTGAAAAGCTTGAAGGAAGCGCATTAAATCCCGTTAAGGAGCGTCTTGCATACGAAGTTACCGCTCTTGTTCACGGCGAAGAAACCGCAAAGAATGTACAGGAAGCGGCTCGTGCAGTATTCTCAGGCGGTGCATCCGGAAATATGCCCACAGTTGAAATTGAAAAAGGCGACCTCGGCAACGTTATGGACGTTATGGTTAAGGCAGGTATCGTTCCCTCAAAGAGCGAGTGCCGTCGTCTTATCCAGCAGAACGGTCTTACAATAGGCGATGCCAAGGTTACAGATATTGCTGCTGAACTTACCGAAGCAGACTTTACCGACGGTGAAGTAATCGTTAAAAAGGGTAAAAAGAATTTCTATAAGCTTATCATAAAATAATCGGAGGCATATATAAATGAATATACTTTTAACAGGCGGCGCCGGCTATATCGGAAGCCATACAGCAGTAGAGCTTATCAACAAAGGTCACTCCGTTGTAATTGCAGACGACCTCTCCAACAGTAAAATGGAAAGCGTTAAGAGAGTTGAAAAAATCGTAGGAAAGGAAATCCCCTTCTACAAGTGCGATGTTGCAGACTATGATGCACTTAAAAAGGTTTTTTCAGAAAACAAGCTTGATGCGGTAATTCACTTTGCAGGCTACAAGGCTGTTGGCGAATCGGTACAAAAGCCCATTATGTATTACAGAAACAATATAAATTCCACACTTACACTTCTTGATGTTATGAAGGAGTTTGGTGTTTGCAACCTTGCGTTTTCTTCTTCCGCAACTGTTTACGGTATTCCCGAAACAGTTCCCCTTACAGAAGATATGCCCACAAGCTGCACAAATCCCTACGGATGGACAAAGCTTTTCATCGAGCAGATCTTAAGAGATGCCTGTGTTGCAGATAAGGATTTATCCGTTGTTCTTCTTCGTTACTTCAACCCCATCGGGGCTCACGAAAGCGGAACCATAGGCGAAGATCCTTCAGGTATTCCCAACAACTTAATGCCCTACATTTCACAGACAGCCGTTGGTAAGAGAGAATGCTTAAGCGTTTTCGGAAACGACTATCCCACCCACGACGGAACAGGTGTAAGAGATTACATCCACGTTGTTGACCTTGCAAAGGGTCACGTTGCGGCAATCACCTATGCAAAGGACCACAAGGGAGTTGAAACCGTAAACCTCGGTACAGGTACAGGTTACAGCGTGCTTGATATAGTAAATGCATTTCAGAGCGTTAACGGCGTAAAGGTTCCTTATAAAATTGTAGACAGAAGACCCGGTGACGTTGCAGAATGCTTTGCAGACCCCAAAAAGGCACTTGAGGTTTTAGGCTGGAAGGCTGAAAAGACACTTGAAGATATGTGTCGTGACACATGGCGTTGGCAGTCAGGCAACCCCGAAGGCTACGGCGACTGCGAATAAGTTTCACATAAGATAAAAAACACGGAAAAATTTTCCGTGTTTTTCTTTTTCTCCGTAATTTTTTCCGTTTTTCAATTTTCAACAGAATTATTTTCGGCAAAAGCTTGTTTTTTCACTTTTTCCAAAATATTTTTTGTTTTTCTTTAAAAAAACCTTGTTTTTTTCTGTTTAATAGTATATAATGTTAAATAATATATTAAAACCAAATCCCGAAAGGATGATTGATATGAAAAGAATTCTTGATATTTTAGAAAAGGATGCCCGCATAACACCCGAAAAAATTGCAGTTATGACAGGTATGAGCGTTGACGAGGTAAACTCTTACCTTTCCGAAATGGAAGAAGAGAAAATTATTTTAGGCTATAAGCCCATAATTAACGAAGACAAGGTTTCAGCAGACACCGTAACCGCATTAATTGAGCTTAAGGTTACACCTTCCGCCGGCGAAGGATTTGACGCCATCGCCTCAAGAATTTACTGTTATGAGCAGGTACGCCACCTTTATCTTATGAGTGGTGCATACGACCTTGCAGTTTTCGTTGAAGGCAGAAACATAAAGGAGGTTGCAATGTTCGTATCCGAGCATCTTGCACAGATGGATTCGGTTTTATCCACCTCAACTCACTTTATGCTTAAAACCTATAAGCGTGAAGGCATTATCTTTGAAAACGTAAAAACAGATGACCGTGAAATGATTGTATAAGGAGAAGGCTATGCTTGATTATAACAAACTGCTTTCAAAAACCGTGCAGGATATTCCCCCTTCCGGTATAAGAAAGCTTTTCAACGTGGTAAACGAAATGAAGGACGTTGTATCTCTCGGCGTGGGAGAGCCCGATTTCAACACTCCCCGCACAATCCGTGATATGGGCATCCGTTCATTGGAGCTTGGCCACACACACTATACGGCAAATGCAGGTCTTAAAGAATTAAGGCTTGAAATATGTCGCTATCTTGAAAGAAAATATGAGCTTAATTATGATGAGAACGAGGTTTTGGTTACCGTCGGAGGAAGTGAGGCAATTGATGCCGCACTCCGTTCCATCATAAACCCCGGTGACGAGGTTTTAATTCCCGAACCCAGCTTTGTATGCTACAAGCCGCTCACCTTGTTTGCAGGCGGCACTCCCGTTCCCATTGTGACGAGAGAGGAAAACAACTTCCGTCTTTCCGTTGAGGATTTAAAAGCAGCCGTAACTCCCAAAACCAAGGCTCTGATTCTTCCCTATCCCAACAACCCCACAGGTGCCATTTTAGAGAAGGACGACCTTAAAGCTCTGGCGGAATTTCTCCGTGGCACGGATATTTTAGTTCTTACGGACGAAATTTATTCAGAGCTTAACTACACTCCCGAAGGTCACACTTCAATCGCATCATACCCAGGTATGAAAGAGCGTACAATTTATATAAACGGCTTTTCCAAAGCCTTTGCAATGACCGGATGGCGACTTGGTTATGTGTGCGCCCCGAAGGAAATTATGAAATTGATATTAAAGGTACATCAGTACGGCATAATGTCATCTCCCACCACAAGCCAGTATGCCGCAATTGAGGCGCTCAAAAACTGCGACGGCGACGTTGCCGCAATGAGAAACGAATACAATATGCGAAGAAGACTTATGGTTACGGGCTTCCGTGAAATGGGCTTTGATTGCTTCGAGCCTCTCGGTGCATTTTACGTGTTCCCCAACATTTCAAAAACAGGTCTTACTTCAGACGATTTCTGCGAAGCACTCCTTCACGAGGAACGTGTGGCAGTTGTTGCCGGCTCCGCCTTCGGCGAATCGGGCGAAGGCTTTATCCGTTGCTCCTACGCTTACTCCGTAACAAACATCAACAAGGCGCTTGACAGAATGAAGCGCTTTGCAGATAAGCATATTAAATAAAAAAACGAAAGAGCAAGATTTTCTTGCTCTTTTTACTTGCTTTTTCATTGTTGTTGTGCTATACTGATTGCACAATATTGACTAAGGGAGGCATTTTATGAATCAGGAACTCATACGCTCAAGCATCGAAAACGTGCCTGTCAAAATAACCTATTCACCCCATCCTCTGCCCGACGACTCCATCCCCCGTCACATATGCTCTCTTCACATTCACGACGAAATAGAATTTCTCTATATAGAAGGCGGGGTATTTCACTGTCTCGCAGGCGGAGAGGAGCTTATTGCAGAAAAAGGCGATATCATATACATAGCAAGTCGTGTACCCCACGCCACGAAGTCTCTTGCGAAAAACACTCATAATTCTATGGTTCAGTTTTCCACCATAAACTTTATAGAGACAAAAGAAAATATAAGTAAATATCTCTACCGCTTTATCAATATGGGAGAAATTCCTTCAATGGTATTCAAAAAAGGCACTCCCGAAAATGATGCTATGACTGATTTTTTACGCCTTATCATCCTCGAAAACGAGAATAAGGAGAACGGATACGAAAGCTTTATAAAATCGGGAATTCACAGCATTTTAGGCTTTTTATACAGAAACAATATTCTTCTTAATGCCGATACCTATTTTAACTTCAAATATGTGGATAAGGTGCTTCCTGCCCTTTCCTACATCGACTCAAACTATGCCGAGCAGTTAACTTTGGAGCAGATAAGCGAGTATCTTAACTTAAACACCTATTACTTTTGCAGATTGTTTAAGAAAGCTACAAACTCAACCTTTACAGAATATCTTAACTTCGTAAGGGTGTGTAAGTCGGAAAAGCTTTTAACCTCATCCTCAATGAGCGTTTCCGATATTTCCCTTGATGTGGGCTTTGCTTCTGTTTCCTATTTTAACAGAGTGTTTAAGCGCTTCAAAGGCTGTTCACCCAATGAGTATAAAAAGATTAAGTATAAGATACAGTAAAAAAGAGTCTTGTCCGATGTCGGACAAGACTCTTTTCTCATTAGCAAGGCTGATAGTGAACACTTACATCTCACTTGCCACGGACATAAATCTGTGGTCTGATGATGCGAAGTCTATGGACATATCAAAGTGAAGATAATTTCTCATACCTTCATAATTCATCTCCCCGTCACTATACTTATTTCCCGTATCCCACGTGGAATCAATAGTCACCCATCTGTTATCAATATAAGCCTGAACCCATGCGTGGTTTTCTTCATTGCCGTTAACTATTTCTTCGTTCCACTGCTTTGTATATCCAAGTCCAAGAGCAAAGCCTCTTACCTTTCTGCAGGGTATCCCCTGAGCGCGGATAAAGGATGCAAGCAGATTCGTATACCCTCCGCAAACGGTTCTTCTTGCCTGTAAAACCTCCTTGTCGGAATAATAGCGCTGATCTGACTTTTTATAGTAATAATCATAATCATAGTATATATTTTCGCACATCCACTCGTGAAGCGCTTTTATCTTCTGATAAGGATCGTTAATCCCTTTGCATATTTCATCCGACATAGCTTTTATTTCTTCATCAATAGTAAAATTCACAAATGCGGCAGGCGTGGTCCACCTTGAAAGAAACTCTATATTTTCATCATATACCAATGGCTTTTGGAAACAGTATCCCTCATCGTCCTTAGTTATTATAATTGTTTCATTTATGTATGAGATATACCTATTTTCTCCCGGAACATTATGATACATCATTACGGGGGAAGGACCATTTATACCCAATGTGTCAAGATTTATTGTAAGGTTTATTATGCCATTTTTATCCGCATCCTCTACCTTCTGCTCCTTGTTTATCTTAAGAAGAATACTGTTTAGTGCGGGGTTTCTAAATTTACCCGAAATTGTAAGTTTATTTTCATCTATAACAAAATCAAAGTTTTCAAAGTCGCTTTTGGAGGTAGAAATTTTATATTTGTCGAACTCTTTTAAGGGTTCTGTATCCTTTTTGGGATAAGGAGTTGTAATAACAACGGTTTTTGTTTCCGCTATCCATGATACTTCAGCATCAAAAGCTTCCGCAATAACTCTCACGGGCACCAGAGTTCTGCCGTCAATGATTACAGCCGGAGAATCAAGAGTGACTTTTTCAGCATTGATAACCGCCGACTCTCTTCCTACCGACATGGAAATATATACGCTTCCGAGATATGCGTAAATTCTCTTGGTATCCTGCCACCATTCTATTTTAGCGCCAAAATATTCAAATATTGCACGAAGCGGCACCATGGTACGTCCGTTTATAATAGCAGGGCTTACATCCATCTTAAGTTCTTCACCGTCAATTATCACTTTTATTTCATCTTCTGCATATATGCTGAACGAGGTGCAAGAAATGATAATCGCTGTACATATAATAAGTGCAATTATTTTTTTCATTCAAAACATCCTTTGCTTAAATAGATTCTATCCGAATCATTCTTTGTATGTTGCCGAGGTGTTAATCACAATGCAATTGTCACTTTCCGACCATTCCACACCAAAGTCGATGAGCTTTGCAAGATCACGAAGCTTTATGTAGTTGTTTCCTTCTATATTGTACTTTTCAAGAAATACTTCATAGCCGTCACAGAATACAGGTGCAGGATTGTTGCTGAGTGCCTTTTTTCTTTCGCCGTTACTTAAAGATATTTCACCGCCTGCAACAGTGTATGGAGTATTCCTTACTATTTCCATTGCGCCGGCATCCTGATTCCACTTAATTTCAAACTGCTTTGCAGAGCCGTTTATCATAAAGGCAACATCCCTCAGCTTAAAGAAATTATTGTCGCCAATATTATAGACTCCGCAGCTAAACTCCTTACCGTCTGCAACAATTTTTACATTGGAACCGGTCCGTAAATCTCCGCTATTAGCCATTGTATTGTACCCGGTGGTTTTGTATTTTTCATAATCCGCTTTTGATACAATGTTTATGTAGTAATAATATATTTCTCCATTGAACTTTACCGCAATCCACTCTCTTTTGCCGGATTGAAGTTCCCATTTTAAACCGCTTTTCCATCCGTCATCCAATTTCGTTGTAGGATGTGCAATTATATCGTCATCAATCAGTTTTTTCGGGCGACCGTAAAAATCAACATAATTCTCGCCTGTAGTTCCTGTATAAGGAGAATTAATATCCCAGTTTCCCGACAAAAGATACAATTCAACATTATCATAAATTGTTTCTATTGTACCTCCATTTGCAAGATGTACGATTATCACAGGAAGCTTCTTTTCAGTTGTAACCTTTAAGTCTTTGAATGTATGAGAATAATACTTCACAAACTTTACAGGACCGATATTTTTCGTTATATCATTATCATCAATCGCGGGTGTTTCCGCATGATAACTGTATGAATATCCGTTGCTTTTGCACCACTCTTCCGCATAACTGCCTTTAGCCACACAGAGCTTTACTCTTTTAGGAAACGCACCGTATCCGATATATTTTACCGTGGAAGGGATTGTTACCGAGAGAATGCTCACCTCGGAAAAAGCCTCTGCCCCGATGTACTCAAGCCCTTCATTAAGCTTAAGCACACCAAGTATACAATGCGGTGCAGCAAAGTCATCTATTCTTTTTAATGTGGGCGATGCTATGAAGGAAGTCACATATTTACCGTCAAAAGCCTGGGCACCTATTCTCACAACCTTGGTGTTTGACAAATCTACCCTTTGCACTTTAGTTCCGCTGAATGCATATTTACCTATGTATTTAAGCTCTGTCAATCGGGAAAAATCAATCATTTCATCAGTTATGTTTCTTCCCATAAAGGCAGCATGACCTATAATTTCTATATCATCAGGAATAAAAATAGGCGCATTGTCATTGACAGGCTTTCCCATAGCAGAGCATTCACTTGCAATAATCTTCGTGCCTTCGGGCCACCTGATGCCCGTTTTATCAATCGAGTCGGTAACATATTCATCATAGTCTTTTATTCCGAAATCATCCTTAAGATAGTCTTCATCTGTGAAGGGATTTTCAAATCCCGCAAAGCATTGAACGCTCATAATGCTCACTGCAATCATTATTATGCAAAGGCTTTTTATAATTTTATCAACTGAAATACCCATAAATAATTCTCCTTTCAGATCAAAAACAATACTCTACGGATATCATATCACAAACTTTAATATAATTCAATAATGAAATCCGTCTTTTATTCCGTTGTAATCGCATTTCATTATCGTCTTCGCACCCACTGCCCTCTTAAGGATTCGAGGCCCCTCTGTCGCCATATGCAAAAAAGACACTTTTCAGTGTCTTTTTATTTTTTTGCGAAAGAACGACAAAACGGAGCAAAATTGAGATAAAAAAGTGAAAATATATACCTACTCTGCCTATTTGCTGCATTTACTCAGTAATGTTAAAAATGCAACGTTACTTGCTTTGTTTACAAAGTTTCATTTTTCTAAAAATACAAATTAAACGTTATATTACCAACGTAACAGACCAGAGAAGAGTCTCCAACGGCAAAACAATTACCATCTTTATGATAATTAACCATACCGTCCTCGTAGGCGTACTTGATAAATTTTTCATCAACAGATCTACCCTCGGCAATTCTGCTTCCCCTTAAAAACACTTCTTTTCTTGAGGTTAATTCGTCGCTGACATATTGCGTTTCATCCTCTTCATCCTTAAAACTATAAGTGCCTGTTCGTGAAAAATAAATGTATGCCAAATCGCCGTAATATTTTGTTGTACTTACAGAGGAAATCGTATGTTTGCCGGGAGCAATATTGTTAAACTCACCATCTTTGAAAGTGCTTGAAGAAATGTTTTCAGAAGAGTCATAATATCCGCCTTCGCCTTCTTTAATGATAATGTTCTCGGCATCAGCAGTAAGAATTTTAATAATCTCATCCTTATTTACTAACTGACTGACCTCAAATTCGGTATACTCCCCAAGAATTGAAAGTTTATTACAAAGAGACATAATATCATTTGTGTTTTTTGAAGCAACTGCATCGCTATTTATTTTATTAATGTGCTTGATCAAAAACTCCGAAAGAAGCATCGCACGTGGACTGGTGTAATATGTAAGGGTGACATCCAACACTTTTTCTTCCTGAGCCATAGTAGGATATGGTTCTTCTATCAAAGCTTCTAAAAAATCGTCAAACTCAAGTCTTTGTGCCTGTTGTTCCAAAATTTCAGATATCTTTTTGTCATAGGCGTTATTAATAGCTTCGCTTTTATACCCCGCCGCTTCTAAAAGTATCTGCTGCGCCGTAATTTCATAAACTGTCCACTCAAAATTTCTGCCATTTGCACCGACGTTTATTTCACCGATTTCGTTAACTACTTTGGTTTCAAATTTTTCTTTTTTCCAATTAGCACTTAAGACATTTTCCATTTGACCAACAAAACGGTTAACTGTCCTTTCATCAATATCAGGAGATTTGCAGAGTTCGCGTACTGCTTTGTCGATTTCTTTATTTTCCGATTTTATAATACTATCGACAAACGGAATGACCATTGCAAACAAGACAAAGACTACTAACACAGAAATAACCACTATTTTAGTTCGCTTATTTGAAAAAAACTTTTTCATTTTTAACACCTCAAGATAATAATATCATATGTTTGCAAAAATTGCAATATTATCGCAAAATATACCACTTTTTAATTTGATCGGTAAGGGTAGAGTTGTGCGTTTCAATGGTGCATCGCCTATGATTATTTGATATATTTGTGCATAAGCTAACATCATAAAAAACGTACCTTTATCGGTAGACAAAGGTACGTTTTTTGGTGCGCCATCAGTCGTGAAGAAAAAAAGTTGCCGGTGGCAAGTTTTTTCTATAAAGCCCCCGCGAGATGAGATGAGCAATGCTTTGCGAAACCGAATCCGCCCGTAGGGATGGCTCACTAAAAGCAAGCCATCGGGGACACAGCCGCCCTGTGGGCGTCTTACCTGCTCGACCACCCAAATGCTTCGCATTTCGGTACCGGTCTTCGCACCTTTTTGCTAAAAACGATTATCAATCGTTTTCTTAACGCAAAAACCCTCTCAGGGTTCGAGTCCCCTCGGCGCATATGCAAAAAAAGAACACATCCTTTCGGATGTGCTCTTTTTTTGGTGCGTCATTAGTTTCGGCGTTAAAAAAATCATTGAGTATGATTTTTAGCCGAAAGTCCCCGCGAGATGAGGTGAGCAATGCTTTGCGAAACCGAATCCGCCCGTAGGGATGGCTCACTAAAAGCAAGCCATCGGGGACACAGCCGCCCTGCGAGCGTCTTACCTGCTC
>JAZRHF010000174.1:0-5313 GCA_045644565.1 Clostridia bacterium
CTATGCAAGCTACACCTCATCAGTCACTTCGTGACAGCTTCCCCTCAAGGGGAAGCCTGCGAAAAGATAACCCATTTATGGGTAGCAAATAACAGATGCATGGCTGGCAGGCCAATAAAAAACGCACTTGTGCGTAGCCAGTAATATTAGGGTTATACCCGAAAATGAAAAACCACCCGCTATGCGGGTGGATATTTATTGCAGTACGGTCAGGAGGGAGGAAGCTGTTCGGGTGTTGTGCCAACCTTTGGTGTTGCAGTTCCTTCGTTGGTATAGTCCTTACCTCGTGCAATTTTATTTAAGGGCGGAGTTCTGTGCCCGTTTTTTTCGTTCTTTTTCTTTTTAGCCATAAAAATTCTCCTTTCTTATTTAGTTTTCTTTAAGGCAGAGCTTTTTATACGGTATAAATTTGTCTTAATCGGTGAAAATAGGTGAAAAGGAATGATTTTGATGATTAAGAAACTTTTTACATTTACACCGCCGAAAGAGGAAGAAGAATTTGAAATTAAAAAGTCCCTACCGGATGTTTCTGAGAAAAAAGATGCTAAGGTATCCTGTTATCTTTTTGAAAATGCGGATTATCTTGACAAAGCCTTTAACAGAGAAAGCTCCTACGACATAAAAATAAGAAATTTTAAGATAAAGCTCGGCAAAAGAAAGGTATCGGCATTTATCTATTTTGTGGACGGGCTTGTTTCCAATCAGAGCGTAAATGATACTATTTTACTTCCACTGATGGTGGAGTCGGAAAAACTAAAGGAATATGATTTTGATGATGTGGCAGAAGTTTTACTTACACAAAATCAGGTCAAGATAACGGATGATATGAAAACCGTAACAGAAGAAATATGCTACGGAAGCTGTGCGGTTTTTATAGACGGATACGGAAGGGCGTTACTTCCTCAGGTAATAGGCTGGGAAAGAAGAGGGGTAGAGGAGCCTTCGGGAGAGCCTGCAATATTAGGCTCCCGTCAGGCGTTTAATGAGACATTAAAAACCAACACGTCCATGATAAGAAAAATGATTCGATCCGAAAATCTCGTTATTGAAAATATCACAATCGGAAAAGCGGGCAAGTGCGGTTGTGCGGTTTTATATATGGATAATATAACAAATAATTCCCTTACGGATGAGGTCAAGCGAAGAATTTCCTCATTGAAAATCGACCACATAATAAGTGCTCCCGAGCTTATGCAGTTTATCGAAACAAGAAGCTTTTTAACACTTCCGCAGGTTCTTTTAACAGAGAGGGTAGACAGATGTGTTAAAGCCATTATGTCAGGAAGAGTAGCTGTTATTATTGATAATTCACCCTTTGCCCTTATTATGCCCGTAACCGCCTTTGAATTGCTTGAGTCCGCAGAGGATATTTACTTAAGACCTGTTTATGCCTTGTTGATTAAAACCATAAGATTTTTAGGAATATTCTTATCCGTGTATCTTCCGGGAATATACATTGCCGCTATAACCTATCATACCACAATTTTTCCCACGGGGATGCTGACCACCATTATGAAAGCATCAAGAAAAGTTCCCTTTGACTCGGTAACAGAGCTTTTTATAATGGTAATTGCTTTTGAAATAGTAAGAGAGGCAAGTGCGAGAGTGCCGGGATTTTTAGGACAAAGCCTTGGAATAATAGGCCCACTGGTTTTAGGTCAGGCGGCAATAAGTGCAAATATTGTAAGCCCCGTTATGATAATAGTTTTTTCACTTGCAACAATCGGTTCTTTTGCAACACCTAATTTTTCCATGGCACTTTCGGGAAGAGTTCTTAATATAATTTATATAATTTTGGGAAGCACGGGAGGTTTTCTCGGAATAGCGGCAGGGATGTTTTGTCAGATGGTACTCTGGCACGAAACAAAATCCTTCGGGGTAAATATGATTTCACCCTTTTCCGACGGAAGAAGCTTTCCCGAATCCTTTAAAATTGCTCCCATCTGGAAGTATGAGCACAGGGACGAATATTTGAAGCCGAAAAGAGAAAGAGAGCAAAAACACATAAGCAGACTTTGGAAGAGGTGAGGTCTTGAAAATAAAAAACAAAGAGGCACTTTTTGCAACTGTTAATTTTATATCGGTGAAGATTTTTTCTTCAGCCCTTCAGAGCATGACGGATATTGGAAAAAACAGCACATGGCTTTTCTTTTTGATAAACGCTTCCTTTTCCGCAGTTATGTTTTTGATAATCTACGCCTTTTATAAAAAAGGGGGAGAACGGGATATTTTTGAGGTTTTACCGCCCTTTTTCAAAAAGATACTGGGAATAATTTCCGCCTTTTATTTTATAATATCAGCCACATTAATGCTTGATATTTTAATACGTGGCGTAATAAGAAACTTTATGATAGAATCACCTGCATTGTTTGTGTCGGTGTTCTTTATAGTTCCTGTAATTTACGGAGCAAGAAGCGGTATCAGAAATAACGTGGCTCTGTCCATGATAATAGCTCCGGTATTAAGCTTTGCTGTAGTTGTGGGAGTAATGCTTCTTCCCTATGGGGATACATCAAACTTTTTTCCTCTTTTGGGAAATAACGATTTTTATCTTAAGGCAATTTACGGCTTTAACTTTTTTTCCGATTTCTATATATTCATATTGATGATGCCCCATCTTGAAAAAAAGGAAAAAGCCTTGAAAACGGGACTTGCCGGAATACTTTTATCATTCTTGATCTCTTTAATTGTAATTTTATTCACAACCTATACGATTCCGCAGAATGCAGGATTTTTTTCGCCCTTTTATTATGCCGTCACCTTTTTATCGGGAAGCAGAAGCTCTGTTAATTTTGTGAAAATATTTAAGCTCTGCTTTCTCCTTAATTTCTTTTTGTATTTTTCAACGGCGGTTTCCTTTGCTTCAAACTGCTTGAAAAAAGGATTTTCTCTTAAATATGAAAAGGTATTGATACCTATGCTTACAGCCTTTATCCTCCTTTTGCTGAGACTTGATACGGGAGAGGATACAATAAATATCTACAACGGATTTATGAAATATGCCTTTATTATTTTTCCCATTATCCCTGCACTTTCATATATCTTCGGTAAAAAGGAGAAAGTTACATGAAAAAGTTTATTGTTTTTGTTTTTATACTTTCTTTTATACTTGTAAGTACAGGCGGTTACTATGATGCAAGAGAAATTGCACACACGGTTTCCGTTATCGCAATGGGGATTGATAAAGGAGAAAATATGCCCTATCGTGTATCTTTTCAGATTGAGCGGACAGGCAGCGGAGACGGAGAAAAATCAACAGAAAATGAAGAAGATAAGAAGAAAAGCAAGGATGTTTTGGTGGTGGAAGCACCTACAATTCTTTCTGCATTTTCACGGGCAAACAGCATAAACAGCGTGGATTTAAGCATCAATAATGTTAAAATGGTCATCTTTTCGTCGGAGGTGGGAAAAGAGGGGATAGTTAAAGCCGTGACAGAACTTGCCTCAGCCACGGAATTTAAGAACAATTCTTACCTTTCTGTTTCCGCAGGGAAGGCGGAGGATATCCTTAAAAACGTGTCTCCCGAAGACGAAGAATATATATCCGTTTACTATGAGCAGATTATTTTAAGGCACTATCAGGCATCGAATAAGTTTTTCCTTTTAAGCGAAACCTATTTTAATATGCTTTCCGAAGGGGGAGAATTTGTCCTTCCTTTAGTTGCTAAAAGAGACGAGGACGGCTTTGAAAACTCCTTTTCAGATGATATAAAATCAAATCTTGTTGCAGGGCTTATTCCCAAAGAATCAAAGCACAAGGTGGAGTTTTTAGGAGGCGGTGTGTTTTCAAAAGGAAAGCTTATGGGCTATCTTACGGAAAGCGAAATGTTATCCTTAAGCTTTGCAGGCGGTTTTTTTGCACCAAGGGATATAAGTGTGGAATATCCCGAAAGATCGGGAGAGTTTGTTATTTTAAGACTTAAACAGCAAACAAAAAGCAAAATAAAAACAAAGACGGAAGGAAGACTTTCCTCCGAAATAAAAATCACTTTATCGGGAAATTATGAATTTATCCCGGAAGGAAATTATGATGCATTCCAAAAAGAATTCCCTGACTATCTTAAAAAAGAACTTGAAGAAGATATTGTAAAGGTTATAGAAAAGTGTCTGAAAGAGTATAATTCCGATGTTTTGGGACTTAAAAACTACGGGAAAATTCATTTTCTTTCAAATAAGTCAATGGATGAATACGACTTATTTGAAAAAGCAAAAAGCATGGAAATCAAGGCTGACGTTGAAATCAAACCCGAGCGGAACGGGAGGTTTACCTTCGAATGATATTCTTTGTTAAAGCTGCCGAGGTTTTGTTTATTCTTTACACCCTGGTTAAAACTGCCGCCTACGGAATATGGAATATGAAAAATAAAAATTTAAGCGGTGGAATAATGGTTTTGTCGTTGTGTGCTTTTCTTTTGATTATTTTCGCCTTAAGCCTTTACAAATAGATTTAAGGGTTGTATAATAGTCTTATTACACGCCCATCGGGGCTACATAACAAGGAGATTTTATGAGAATAATGGGACTTGACTACGGTGATGTGAGAATTGGTATTGCCGTAAGTGATTTAATGGGAATGATTGCTCAATCCGTTGGGGTGATAAGCGGTCGTGACGAGGATAAAAGACTTTCGGAGCTTGATTCGTACATAAAGGAATATAACCCTTCTGAGATTGTTTTGGGCTATCCTCTTAATATGAACGGAACAAAAGGCGAACGTGCGGAAAAATCCGAGGCGTTCAAAGTTATTTTGGAAGAGCGCTACAATGTTAAAGTGGTTCTTTGGGACGAACGTCTTTCTTCCATGGCGGCACACAGAACTTTGGAAGAGGCAGGAATAAGCGGTAAAAAAAGAACGGGTAAGGTTGACCCATTAGCCGCTGCATTCATCCTTCAGGGCTATCTTGACAGCAAGGGCTTTTAATTAGATAGAGGAAAAGTTGGAAAACAAAAAAGTAAAGGAATGATTAAAATGATAAGACCTTATAAATTAAATCCCGCTTTTAAGGATGTACTCTGGGGCGGCGTTGAGCTTCGTTCGCTCTACGGGAAAAATATACCTACGGAAACAACGGGAGAATCCTTTGAAGCTTCCACAATCCCCGAATTTTTAAGCCACGCGGACGGTATGGATTTTTTAAGTATAGCTAATAATGAAGAACTTACGGGAAAAGGCGGATTTAATCTTTTGTTTAAGCTGATTGACGCAAGAGAAAAGCTTTCCGTTCAGGTTCATCCCGATGATGAAATGGCAGAAATGCTTAAGACAGGCAGAGGGAAAACAGAATGTTGGTATATCCTTTCCGCAAAGGAAGG
>JAZRHF010000175.1:0-18611 GCA_045644565.1 Clostridia bacterium
TTTTTTTACTGCGATAAAGATATTTACCATTTCGGTTTATTGTGGTAAAATAATATAAAGGATAATAAGGAGGATGTTTATGAAGAAAATTTTATGTATCTTGCTTTGCTTAGTCATGGTAATTCCTTTCACGTCTCTGGCGGCGGAAGGGGACCTGGTGTTTGATGCATCGGCGTGCAATATTGAGGCAAAAGCGGAAAAAAGCGAAAAAGGAGTAAAGCTTTTAGACGGTATTTCTTATATCGGCTTTGAAAATGTGGATATGACGGGAATTCAGTCAATATCCTTAGTTGCCGACTGTAAGATTATAGGCTCTGAAAATGGTGAAACCTACAGAATCCGTATAGGTGATGCTCTTGAAGGTGATTGCATCGGCTACATCACCGTTCACGATATGGATTCAAAGGATGAAACCTATACAGGAAATCTTCTTTATCCCATAAGCGGAAACTGCAAGGTTTTCATTCAGTCTACATACGGATCTACCCAGGATATTTACATAAAGAAGGTTATTTTCTCCAAGGAAAAAGCTCCTTTCGTCCCCGTGGTTTCTGACTCTTACATAGTTGATAACTATGCGGATACATGGGTTGCAACTGATGCAATGGGAAGAAAGCTTGCTGACTATGAGGAAGCAGGCCCCGTAAAAGAAGGGCTTCACGATGTTGGTATTTTCTACTGGAACAACGTAGGTCTTAACGGCATACCAAAGAGTATAGTAACTCTTCAGGAAAAGCTGATTGAAAAATATCCGGAGGCAAAAGATGATTTTGACCATCCCGCATGGCCTGAATCCCAGGGAATTTCAAGCGCATATTACTGGGGAGAGCCCCTTTTTGGATATTACCACTCCAAAGATTACTGGGTATATCGCCGTCATGCGGAATTACTGGCAGATTCCGGTGTTGACTTTATTCTTTTTGACTGGTCAAACGGTCAGCATGTGTTCTGGAATTCTCTTGAAGTACAGCTTGAGGCTTATATGGATGCAAAGAAGGACGGCGTAAATGTGCCCAAGCTTTCTGCACTGGGTCCCTGGGGCGGAGGCGAGAGATTCCTTCAGGCGGTATATTTAAGCATAATAAGAGAAGAAGCTTATGCTGACCTCTGGTACAAGCTTGACGGAAAATATCTTCTTATGTGTCCCTCGGGGGAAAGTAATTTTACTCCCGGAGAAGACTTTGCAAGAAATGACATAATGGAAGACATATATAGTCAGTTCATCTTCCGTTCCAACGGATACAGAGACACCGGTGATGAAGGTGCGACAGGTTCATGGAACTGGCTTCAGAACTATCCTCAGACCAAGTGGGGTAAAACCGCTGACGGCAGAGTTGAGTGTGTTCCCGTTGGTACTGCGATAAACCATTCATACGAATATGAATATGACGATAACGGCGTATTCTCCGATCCCTACACCAAGGGCAGAGGCTATTCCGAGGCATTCGGTGACGATATCCGTCCTGAAGCTAAAAACATCGGTTACTTCTTCCGTGAGCAGATTTCCCGTGCTCTTGCAGCTGATCCTGCAATCGTTTTAATCGACGGATGGAACGAATGGCAGAACGGTCGTCACAACGGATATTCCGGCTTTGACAATGCCTTTGTTGATACCTTCAGCGAAGCAAAGAGCCGTGATATGGAGCCTTCCCGCGGTTCTCTTCGTGATGACTACTACATGATGATGACCGACTTTATAAGAAAGTATAAGGGCGTTCGTCCTGCACCCATTGCATCTGCTAAAAAGACCATTGATATAAACGGCGATGTTTCACAGTGGGCAGACGTTTCTCCCGAATTTATAAAGAACGGCGGAAGCTATGAGCGTGATGACTACGGTCACGTAAATGCGGAAACCGGCGAAAACTTCCGTTATGTTACAAAGCTTTCAAACGCTATTACAAAGGCAAAAATTGCCCGTGATGATGCAAATTACTACTTCCTTGTTGAAACTGAAAAGGATGTGGTAAAGGGTAATTCCTTTATGCATCTTTACATAGACATTGACCGCAACCGTGCTACGGGCTGGGAAGGCTATGACTTCTCCTTAAACGTTGCGGGTGACGGCATACTTGCTGCCGCAGGCTATGGCGGAACATGGGCAAACGTAATGGAATGTCCCACAAGCATTAAGGGTAATACATATATGGTTTCTGTTCCCATCTGGGCAATTGGCGAAACTGTGGCAGACTTTGAGTTTAAGTGGGCAGACGGAGCAGAGGAAAACGGCGATCTTTTAAGATTCTACGAATTCGGAAGCGTTGCACCTCTCGGACGTTTTAACTATCTCTACACAGAAATTCAGCAGGTATCTCTTGGCGAAGCAGAGAGAAAGGCACTTGCCGATACATCCGTATTTA
Organism: Clostridia bacterium; assembly: GCA_045644565.1. Taxonomy (GTDB): domain Bacteria; phylum Bacillota; class Clostridia; order CAKSNL01; family HGM11501; genus HGM11501. Next base: position 2,361 of record JAZRHF010000175.1, read on the forward strand.
AGGCAGGAAGCACCAGAATGAACGTAAACGGCGGAGAAATGTATGTAAACGAGGGTGACATCAGAGTAGCTACATTTGAAGAAAACGGCGTTTTATATGTTCCCGCATTTGCGGCTGAAGATATTTTAGGCTACGGCGAAACAAAGGTTGAATATTATTCCGACCTTAATATGGTATTTGTAAAGAACTTTAATTTGGGTCTTTCCGATGAGCCTATGCCCGATTACCGAGGAACAAAATCCATTCGTGGCGTAATCGAAGACTACATCTGGTCCTGCAACGTAATCGGCTCTGCAGAAGTTAGAATTAACGGAAGAGCAAATTATCTTTCTGCGACAGCTAAAAACGTAAACGGAGTAATATACCTTCCCTTAACATATTTTGCCGATGTATTCGGATGGAAGGTTGAAAGCTACGGCAACGGAATTTACGCCGTATCAAGCCACGAAATAGATAAAAATGCGGCACTTTCTGCTGCCGGATTACTTAACTAAAGGAGGGGACGAAAAATGAAAAAAATATTTACACTCGCATTGGCACTCAGCATAATACTCAGTATGATTTCATTGATTCCGTCCTCGGCAGCCGATATCTATACAGATAAAAACTCCTGGCAGATATCTGTATCAAGTGACGGTATGGGCGGAATAAGAGGAGCATTTGATAATAACGAACAAAGCTTCTGGCACACAAGCTACACCGTTGAAAACGGACAGATAGTAAAAAAGGAAGAATGTCCTCATGTAATTGACGTTGTATTTCCCGATGAAAGGGAAATAACAGGTGTAAGATATCAGCCGAGAAAAGACCAGTCTTCCGCAGGTATCTGGAAAAAGGTTGAGTTTTATACATCAACCGACGGCGAAACCTTCACTCTTAACACAACTGCAACTTACGACCTTGTTTCAACTCGTGCATCTGCCGATGTGGCAATTAAAAAGGGTACATACAAGGCTATTAGAATTAAGGTTACAGAATCACAGGGGGGCTATGGTACTGCTGCTGAAATCAACTTCTTAAAGGGCGATGTTACTGCAGGAAGCGGAGCTACAGCCAAGGCTGAAGACGGAACAAAGACGGAAACTGCTACAAGCAGCGCCGCAAGCGGCGAAGCAACAGCCTACACCGATGCATCAAGCTGGAAAATAACAGCATCAAGTGACGGCATTGGCGGAATAAGCGGTGCTTTTGACAATAATGACAAAAGCTACTGGCATACAAGCTACACCGTTGTTGACGGAAAGGTTGCAACAAAGGAAACCTGCCCCCATACAATTACAATAGAATTTCCCGACGTAAGGGAAGTAAGCGGTATATACTGTCTTCCCAGACAGTCGAAGTACGGCGATAATTCCACTTCCGGTATGTGGTCAAAGGTTGAGGTTTATACCTCCGTTGACGGAGTGAATTTTGAAATTTCATCAACGATTGTATATAAGCTTGACAACTGGATGAAAACAAGAGAAGAAGCTGTTGCTAAAATCACTCCCGGTAACTACAAGGCTTTGAAAATTGTGGTAACAGAATCTCAGGGAAGCTATGGTACAGCAGCAGAAATCAAGATTCTTAAAGGCGATGTAACAGAAAAGAATATTGTAAAATCCTATCTTGGCGGACTTGACTATGACAGACTTGACTTTTTAGAGGCGGCAAATGCAGACGGAAAGCTTGATACAAGCTTTATTCAGGGAAAAGCAGCGTGGAACATTACTGCAACCTCCTGCGCATCCTTTACAACTCCCAGAGCGATGCTTGACAACAACAATGCAACATTCTGGCACACAAACTATACCGCATCAGGCTCTGTAATAACATCAAGCGATTCTCCTCCGTATACAATTGATGTAACTATGGACAGAGTTATTACAACATCAGGTTTTTCCTATACTACAAGACCTTCGGGACAGAGCGGTAACTGGCTTGAATGTAAGCTTTATGCTTCTGATTCCGACGAAGGAGAGCTTACTCATATAGCAACCTTTACATATGACATATCAAACGGAAGAAAAAATGATTTCTTCTCCGCAAATATAAAGATTAAGAGAGCAAGACTTATCGTAGATACAAAACAGCACGGAACCTGCGCGGAAATTGACTTTATATCTCCGTTAAACGATTATGATATAGTAACTCCCGCAGAATACCCTGCTTACGAAAAGGAAAGCGGACTTATTGAAATTGACCTTTCCAAGGCGGGAATATCTGCCAACGTTGAGTCCTGGGTTGACAATCATCCTCAGTCGATGATTGACGGTTCACCCCGTTTCTGGCAGTCAAATTCTTCGGCAAGTGCTCCCTTCATTGTTGACCTTAATATGATGAATGTATATAAGGTTACAAGAATTAATATGACTCCCAGAGGATCAACAGACTGGCATGGAACATGGGAAAAGTATAATATTTATGCATCAATTGACGGCGAAAACTACACCCTTGTAAAGGAAAATCTTTCCAATGCACGTTCGGTAAATGTAAAGCTTATCGTATTTGATAAGCCTGTCGAGGCAAGATTCCTTCGCTTTGAAATTTTAGAAGGTTATATGAACAGGGCGGCTTGTTCCGAGCTTGAAGTTTTTGAAAGCGTAAAGGATAAAAACGAAAGAATTGAAAACTCCAAGGAAGGCTATGTTTTAACCGTTGACAAAAAGGAAATAGTTGTAATAAAGGGTAAGGAAGAAAAGGTTGTAACAACCGACGTTGCTCCCTTTATAGTAAGCGGAACAACCTTTATTCCCTTAAGAGGATTACTCACCGAAATGGGAGCAGAAATCCTTTGGGAAGATGAGGAACAGAAGGTAACCATTAAAAAGGACGGTAAGGTTATTCACATTCAGATATGGAACAACCTTGTAACAATTGAGGGAACAAAGTACGGAACCGTTCGTTATACTCTTCCGCAGTATCCCAGAATTAAGGACGGAAGAACCTTTATTCCTTTAAGATTTGTATCCGAGCATCTTGGATATAACGTAGGCTGGAACGGCGAAACAAGAGAAATTACAATAGAAAAGATAATTACAGAATAACTTTGAAAGCCACCGCAACAAAAGATGCGGTGGCTTTTTTCATAGAGCTTGACTGATTCTGTTGTTTTGTTTTGGCAAAAAGTAAATTCTGCAATAAAACCATATTTACTAAAATGGATAAGATGTGTTAGAATATAGTAAGATAATTAAAATCGTGTTCAGGTGATATTTAGACATGTTTTCGTGACATTTTGATATGGACACTGTTTTTTTACTGTGATATACTGATTTTGAGGTGATGTTATGCTTAAAGCGTTGCTTAAAGAAAGAAATCTTCCTCCCTTGACGGAAAGAGAAAAAATGCTTGAACTTATACAACGAGAGGTTTACGGCTATATGCCTCCTTTGCCCGACAAATTAACATGGACCGTTGAAGAAAACACCATTCCGAATTTTTGTGCAGGCAAGGCAAATTGCGACAAGGTAACACTTACATCAAAAATAGGGGATAAGGAATTTTCATTTCCCGTATATGCGGTAATCCCCAAGGGAAAGAAAAACATTCCCTTTTTCATACATATAAATTTCAGACCGGACGTGCCTGACAGATATATGCCGACAGAAGAGATTATAGATAACGGCTTTGCGGTTTTGTCCTTTTGCTATCACGATGTAACGAGGGATATATCAGATTTTACAAACGGATTTTCAGGAGTTTTATTCCCCGACGGAAAGAGGGGAGATTCCGATCCCGGTAAAATTGCGTTGTGGGCATGGGCGGCGCACCGTGTAATGGATTATGCAGAGACAATAGATGTTCTTGATAAAAATACATCCTGCGTATGCGGTCACTCCAGACTTGGAAAAACTGCACTTTTAACTGCGGCAACGGATGAAAGATTCAAGTTTGCCTATTCCAACGATTCGGGTTGTGGCGGTGCCGCAATAACAAGAGGGAAAATCGGGGAGCATATTTCAGACTCCATTGATATGTTCCCTTACTGGTACTGCGAAAACTATAAAAAATATGTAAACAACGAAGATGCTATGCCAACTGACCAGCATTTTGTAACGGCTTTGATAGCGCCGAGATTTGTATTTATCGGAAGTGCGGAGGAAGACTTGTGGGCAGACCCGGTATCGGAAATGTTAAACTGCGTGGCAGTAAGCGAAGTTTACGAAAAAATGGGGAAAAAAGGCTTTATAGCACCTGACCGCTTACCCGTTGCAGGAGACGTTTTCGATGAGGGCACCGTTGGCTATCACTTAAGAAGCGGACTTCACTATTTCTCCCGTGAGGACTGGATTAAACTTATGGGATTCGTAAATAAGCATAGGGAGGTTTGAAATAAATGAAAAAAGTATTATGCTTGCTTTTGGCACTCATTATGGGTGCATCCCTTAATACAATCGGCTCTTTTGCGAAAGAAACGGAGCTTTCCGTAAGTGCCGTAAAGGGACTTGAGAGAGGAGAATATTTCTCCTATGATAATGTTGACCTATCAGGGATTAAGTCCGTTTCAATCACGGCTTACAATAAGCTTGTAACGGGAACAAACGGCGTAACTCTGGCAATAGTTACAGACAACGTAAAAACAGGCGATATTATAGGCTATGTAAATCTTACAAAGTCGGGAGAGGAAATTACTGCAAGTGCAAATATTACTCCCACAGAAGGCGTTCACAATCTTTATTTTTACAGCTTGTACGGAAAGAATACGAAAAATGAAACAAAGATAAAGAAAATCGTCCTTTCAACGGATGCTTATGTAAGCGATAAAGCTGATAAAAAAGTGCCTGATTCGGCTATCTATGACGACTTTTCTGATACATGGGCTGCAACGGATGAAATGGGACGAAAGGTTGCATCCTTTGAAGAAGCAGGCCCCCTTAAGGAAGACGGCAGAGAGGTTGGCATTTACTACTGGAACTGGTTTGCCGCAGAGGACAGACCTGCGGTAGTAATTGACGATGTAATAAAGGAAAAGCCTTCTGCAAGATATGAATATAACGATGAAGCGTGGGATCAGACGGCGGCATATTACTGGGGAGAGCCCATATTTGGCTTTTACGATTCCTATGACTACTGGGTATATAAACGCCACGCAAAAATGCTTTCCGTAGCGGGCGTTGATGCGATTTTTCTTGATTACTCCAATGACGGACTTAACTATGTTTCACAGCTTGCCGTATTGGTTGAAGCCTTCCGTGATGCGAAAAGAGATGGGGTAGATATTCCGAGAATAAGTGCGCTTACCAGCCTTATCGGAAATCAGGACAACGTTTACAGAGCGCTTTTATCATTATACTTTAATTGCTTCATGGAAAACGATTATTCCGATGTATGGTATTACTGGGAAGGAAAGCCCCTCCTTCACGGAAATGCAACCTATGACAGAGCGGTTAAAAATATTGCATCTGATAATTTAACGGAAAAAGAGGCACTTTCCTATGTTGAAAACTTCTTTACAATAAGGGAAAACGGAGTAAGAAACACCTATGTGGATGACGGAAAGTGGCAGTGGCTTGAAATATTCCCTCAGATGCTGAGAAATGTAGATAAGGAAACAGGCCGACCCGAGTTTGTTTCGGTTGGTTCCGCAATAAATCAGTCAACGGAGCTTGGATTTTCCGTAACGGGAGTGTTCTCCGATCCCTACTGCAAAGGAAGAGGATATTCCGAAGCTTTTGGCGAAGACTATTCCGAAAACGGAAAGAGAATGGCATATTTCTTCCGCGAGCAGGCGTCTTTAGCACTTGAAGCAGAGCCTGAATTTGTTGCAATTGACGGATGGAACGAATGGACTGCAATAAGACAGTTTAACTGGCACGGACAGTTTAATTCCTTTGTTGACACCTTTGACTATGAAAACAGCCGTGACTTTGAGCCTAATAACGGTCCTTTGAGAGACGATTATTATTTGCTTCTCTGCGATTTTGTAAGAAAATATAAGGGTGTAAGAGAAACTCCTCTTGCCGAAAATGCGAAAACCATTGACATAAAGGGTGACATTTCAGCCTGGAGCGAGGTTGGTCCCGAATTTTACAATTACAGAGATTACGAAAGAGACAGCGAAGGCTTATATAAGAGGGGTACAAGTGAAAACCTGGTATATAAAACCTCTTTGGCAAACTCGGTAAAAAGTGCAAAGGTGTCCTTTGATGATACGTTGCTTTACTTTATGGCAGAGTGCTACAGCGATATTTCCCTTTCCGGAGAATATCCCCTTAACCTTTACATAAACTCCGACAGAAATTATGCAACCGGCTGGGAAGGCTATGACTACGCTGTTAATCTTGGCAAAATGGGAAGTGTTTCAAAGTTTTCTGACGGAGTATGGGAATTTAGCGAAATCGGAACTGCAAATTATAATGTGGCAGGTAAATATATAACATTGGAAATCGAAAGAAGCCTGATTTCAGAGCTTGATTGGGTAGACTTTGAATTTAAGTGGACTGATTCGGTTAACCCCGAAGGAGACCTTCTTAAGTTCTATTCAGAGGGCGGATGTGCACCTCTTGGTCGCTTTAACTATGTATATACAACCATAGCGGAAAAGAGCCTTTCAGAAACAGAAAGAGATAACTTATACGGAACAAGCATCTTAAAAGCAGGTTCAAGCAAAATGATAGTTTCCGGCGGTAAAATGAACGTATATGAAAAAGATGTAAGAGTTACACCCTTTGAAATGAACGGAACACTCTACATCCCCGAAGATGCCTATAATGAAGTTATGGGCTATGGCAGAAGCAAAACAAGATATGATGCAAATTTCAATAAATTCTTTACATATCATTTTGATTTAAGTGATGATATGACAAAGATAGTGAATTATAAGTGGACCTGCTCTGTTTTGGACTCAACCGAGGTTAAGGTAAACGGCGTATTTAATACACTTTCTGCACCCGTAAAATATGTAAACGGAATGTTTTATATTCCTCTGTCTTTAATTTCCGAGTGCTACGGCTATGAGGTTAAGGCATTGGGCGACGGAGTTTACGCGGTAGGAAAATACGGCGTTAGTGAAAGTGCGGTTACATCCGCTCTTTCACACTTGAATTAAGGAGGTCTTAATATGAAAAAAGTAATAGCTTTATTATTGACTTTCTCATTTCTTCTGTCTTTTATGACAGCGGTATCGGCAAATAGCGGCGAGCTTATCGAATTTAGCCCCGATTGGAATATTACCGCAAGTACGGAAAGCGGCAACGAACCTGTAGGATACGCCTTTGACGGGGATGCATCTACCTACTGGCACACACATTTTGTATATGCAAACGGAAAGGTTCAGGAAACTGCACCGTATCCCCATGTGGTAACGGTTACTTTCCCCGAAAAAAGAAATGTATCCGGTTGGCGCTATACCCCGAGAACCGATCTTGTTGCAGGCGTGATGCATAAGTATGAAATATATGCATCATCAGACGGAGAAAGCTTTAATTTAATTTATGAAGGCGATGCAAAAGAGTATGCATCAGGCAACGATGCATCAATCTTTACTCCCATAAGTGCTTCATGGGGCAATGTTTCCATGAAAGCTATAAAAATTGTCATCACAGAGGGTAGAGGCGGTCACGGAACTGCGGCGGAAATTGAATTTTTTGAAAACGGCGAAGGAATTGCTATAGAAAACGGAAAGGCCTTCGGAGCAGGTGAAGTTGACGGTGTTAAAATTCCCTTTGAAAATAGCTGGCAGATAGAAGCAAGCAGCGAAACTTCCGCAGAGCCTCCCATGAACGCCTTTGACGGAAATAAATCCACATTCTGGCACACACATTTCGTATATGCAAACGGAAAGGTTCAGGAGACTGCCCCTTATCCTCATACATTGACGGTTACATTCCCCACTGTTAAGAAGCTTGGCGGTTTCAGATATGTGCCGAGAACAGACCTTATTGCAGGTGTAATGACAAAGTATGAAATTCATGCTTCAACTGACGGTGTAAACTTTAATCTTATCCATAAGGGTGAGGCGAGTCAGTATGCAAAGGGAAATTCCGCATCGGGATTTATGCCCTTAACGGCAACATGGGAAAGTGTTGATGTAAAAGCGGTAAGATTCGTAATAACCGAAGGCAGAAACGGACACGGAACTGCGGCAGAAATTGAATTTTATGAAAGCATAAATATAGCAGAAGAACCGAAAACGGAAGATTTTGAAGGTGAAGAAGGCAAAAATTCTTCAAAGGGTATTATAAGTGAAAAAACTGCAGGAACAAGCAGAAAGGGAAGAAAGTTTTTAAGTCGTGACGGATGGAAGGTTTCCGTAAGCTCCGATGTTGGGGAAACCGTTTATGAAATGTTCGACGGTAAAAACGATACCTACTGGCATTCTCATTTCACAACAGATATGGGAAGAGTTACCGAGCACGAAACAGCACCCTACTATATTTCAATAATTCTTCCCGAAACAGAGGAAATATCAGGTCTTACCATTCTTCCGAGACAGGACAGAAACCTCGGAAGCTTTACAAAGATCAATCTTTACGTAAAGGAAAATGACGAGGATGAGTGGTTCTTATTAAAGGAAAATCTTCCCTGCTCGGGAAGTATGACACTTAACGAATTCTATTTTGCATCAAACATAAAGGCAAAGAGAATAAGAATTGAGGCAGATACTGTTGGCTACGGTACTGTGGCAGAGCTTAATATTATGGGAAAGGACGAAACTATTCCCTCATTGAGCTATGCTGAATTTTCCGCAAATGAAGAAGCAAAGCTTCCGCATAAAATTGATTCATCATCCTTTACGGCATACAGCGCAAGTAAAAGCTGGAGTGGAAATACACCTGCCAATATATTTGACGGAACGGTTGAAGTAATGTGGCAGACAGAAAGCCTTCCTGCAAACGAAGTGGTAATTCTAACCGTGGATTTAGGCGATGTATATACCGTAACGGGAATTGATGCGATTCCGAGAGAAACCAATGACTTACACGGTGCGTGGCTGGGCGTAAATGTCAGCGCATCAAAGGATGATTTCGATTGGAGTGTTGTTAAAGAAAAAGCCACCTTCGGCAAAAACCTTGATGTAAGAGAATTTTCCTTTGAAGAGCCTGTAATGGCAAGATATTTTGAGTTTGAGATTTATGACTACAACGAAAAAAGGGTGTCCTTGGGCGAATTGATTTTCTACGAATCAAAGGAAGCTAAAGAGGAAAGAGAAAAGGCGAAGAAAGAACGCTACGGTCTTACCATTGACTCAAAAGAGATAACATATAAAACCAAGGACGGGGAAGGCAAAAAGGAAATAGACGTTGCTCCCTTTATTATAAACGGCTCTACAATGATTCCCTTAAGAGGTCTCTTAGAGCTTATGGGTGCTGAAATCACATGGTACGGAGAAGACCAGAGCATTGATATAGCGGCAGGCGAATATTTCATTCATCTTCAGATTGATAATCAGCTGGTTTATGTAAAGCATCCTGAATACGGCGATATAAGATACACTCTTTTATCTGCTCCCGTAATAGTTTCCGGAAGAACCTTTATTCCCATCCGCTTTGTATCGGAACAGCTTGGCTATAATGTTATCTGGAACGGCGAAACAAGAGAAATCACAATAGAAAACTAATAAAAACGACGGAGCAACACTCCGTCGTTTTTTATTGTTTTTGTATGGTTTTCTCCTTGATGAGGGTAAAAAAACAATTTTACCATATTTACCTTAAGGATTTTTTGTGCTACAATAGGATAAAGAGGAAAGAAAAGGGGGAGCTTTATGCAATTTTTAGATTATACAAAAAGTCTTTTTGACGATATTGAAAGAAGAATCGATCCCGAAACAGAAGAAGACTATCTCCTGCAATGGAAAAAATTTTGGGACGGAGATAATAAAGACGTAATCTTCACCCCTAAAAGAAAAAAGACAAGTTTGCCCGGTATGGAATTAAAAAATGTACATATAAACGATGCCGTTTCCGATTACGAACTGATGCTTATGGCACAGATGAACGGAGTAAGCTATGCTCTTTCAACAGAAACGGAAGCCCTTTCCCTTCGTGCTAATTACGGAACGGGAATAATGTCCTCCCTTTTCGGGGCAGAGCTTTTCGTAATGCCGAGGGAGACTAATACTCTTCCTACCACACGCTCTTTCAACGATACCGATAAAATAAGAGAAATTGCAGAAAAGGGAATTCCTGATATTTATTCTGCTCTCGGAAAAAAGGTTTTCGATTTCGGTGAAATGTATCTTGAAATCGTAAAAAACTATCCGAAAATTTCAAAATATGTTTTTATGTATCATCCCGACACCCAGGGACCTCTTGATATAGCCGAGCTTTTGTGGGGAAGCGAAATGTTTTATGAGCTTTATGACGATCCCGATTTTGTTCACGAATTTATGAGCCTTATCACAGAGACCTACAAAAAGTTTATAGACAAGTGGTTTTTAATGTATCCTCCTGGAGAATTAAATGCCCATTGGGGACTTATGATGAAGGGCAATGTTTTGATAAGAGATGACAGCGCAGTTAACCTGTCGCCGGACCTTTATAAAGAATTTGCACTTCGCTATGATGCCCATCTTCTTGACTATTATGGTTCGGGCACTATGCACTACTGCGGAAGAGGTGACCATTTTGTTGAAATTCTGGCAAAAGAGAAAAACCTTACGGGAATAAATCTTTCCCAGCCGGAATTAAACGATATGGATAAAATTTACAAGGCAATATCGGAAAACGATAAGAAAATAATTGGTCTTCCGACGCCTGCCTGCCGTGAATATGCAAAGAGGGAAAATCCCGCAAAGGGTATAATACACGGAAAAGTTTGATTTTTATCCGCCAAAGGAGGCGATTAAGTTGCAGTCTAAAAGCCCGGTTTTGTTAAAAACCGTGTTATATGAAGAAATTTACACTACTGACCTTCCGCCCTCATCCTTTTCTATGAACGAGGGTATTGAAATAAGTCTTGTAATTGAAGGTGCGGGAATACACAAAATATTAAACGAAGCCACGGAATGTAAAAAGGGAGACCTTTTTATACTGGGAAGCGGAATTTCTCACGGATATTTTGCAACAGAAGAAAGCACTCCGAAGGTAATACACTTAAGCTTTAATGCAACTGACATTCTTTCGGGGGAGGCAAAGGAGGAAGACAGCGAGCATTTCTGTATGGGTGTTTTCCGTGACAGCGTACCCATATCGGTAGCAATGCTCAATTCAAAAGCCTATGCCGAAACGGAAGAAATGCTTAATCATATCGCAAGGGAAATAAATGAAGCAAGACTTGAAAGCAATGAGGCTGTAAAGGCGCTCCTTGCATTGCTCCTTATATCCTTAAGCCGATATATTGATATGGCAGATACTACAAAGAGCGAACATCCCAAGGAATGGATTTTAGTCTCGGCGGCAATGAGGGAAGTTGTAAAGCGGTGCGGAGACTCTGATATGACGCTTGAAAACATAGCATCATCGCTTTTTACAAGCAAATCGCATTTAAGCAGAATATTCAAAGCCGTAACCGGTGAAAACTTTGCAGATTATGTTAGAAATTTAAGAATAAGTATGGCGTGTAACCTTTTAAGGGGTACAAACCTTACCAATGAAGAAATTGTAAGACGCTCGGGGCTTCGTGATATACCGTCGTTTTACAGGCTTTTCAAGTCGGAAATAGGGATGACACCTTATCAATACAGAATGTCAAAACAAACATATAAAGGAGAAGATAAGATGAGTATATACATGGAAATATCAGAAAATTTACAAAAGGGTAAAGCAAAGATTGTTAAGGAACTTGTAGCAAAGGCAATTGAAGATGGAATGCCTGCGGCACAAATTTTAAACGAGGCACTTTTATCGGGAATGAGCATAGTTGGTGAAAAATTCAAGAAAAACGAGGTTTATGTTCCCGAGGTTTTAGTTGCCGCAAGAGCAATGAATATGGGTGTTGAAGTGTTAAAGCCTCTGCTTAAGGAAGAAGGAATGGGCGTGTCTGGAAAGGTTTGCCTCGGTACCGTTCAGGGGGATTTACACGATATAGGAAAAAATCTTGTAAAGATTATGATGGAAGGAAAAGGCCTTGAGGTTATTGACCTTGGAACTGACGTACCGCCCGAAAACTTTATCAAAACAGCAATTGAAGAAAACTGCGACATTATCTGCTTAAGCGCCCTTTTAACAACCACAATGGACGTAATGGGCAAGGTCGTTGAGGCGGCAAAGGAAGCAGGAATAAGAGACAAGGTTAAAATTATGATAGGCGGAGCACCCATAAATCAGGATTTCTGCGATAAAATCGGTGCAGATAAATACACTTCCGATGCGGCAAGTGCGGCGGATGCGGCAATGGAATTTTTAGCTTAAAGGTGATTTTATGAAAATCAATATGAAAAAACTGCTTTCGGATATAATGGAGAGCGAAGTGAAAAAGAGCGCCCCCATACTGTCTTTTCCATCCATACAGCTTTTGGGAAAAAATGTTCGGGATATAGTTACAGACTCATCTCTTCAGGCAGAAGGAATGCGCCTTGTGGCAGAAAAGTGCGACTCTTTATTTTCCGTAAGCTTTATGGATTTGTCCGTTGAGGCGGAGTGCTTTGGTGCAAACGTGGTGTTTACCGACGACGAAGTTCCTACCATTACGGGCAGAGTTGTTACATCAATGGATGATGCCGAAGGTCTTGAGGTGCCGAAAGTCGGAGATAAAAGAAGCGGTATCTATATTGATGCTATAAAAAAGGCAACTAAGGTAATTACCGACAGACCTGTATTAGCCGGAGTAATAGGGCCTTTTTCGCTGGCGGCAAGATTAATTGACGTTACGGAAATAATGATGGAATGCTATGATGATCCTGATATGGTTCACACAGTTCTTTCAAAGGTAACGGAGTTTCTTAAAAACTACTGCCTTGCCTATAAAGAAGCAGGGGCAAACGGAATTGTTATGGCAGAGCCTGTTTCCGGGCTTTTGTCCCCTTCTCTTGAAGAGGAGTTTTCGATGCCCTATGTGAAAGAAATTGTTGATGCCGTTCAGGATGACGAATTTATCGTGGTTTATCATAACTGCGGTGACAATACACCTATGATGACAGAATCCTTTATTGAAAACGGTTCGGCGGCATATCATTTCGGTAACTCCGTTGATATGGAGGAAATGATTAAAAAATTCCCCGAAAACATTCCTGTTATGGGAAATGTGGATCCTGCGGGCGAATTTTTCGGCGGTACGGAAGAATCAATCGGAAAAGTAACAAGGGAATTGCTCACAAGGTGCGGAGGATATAAAAACTTTATTTTGTCCTCGGGCTGTGACATTCCGCCTATGAGTTCGTGGAAAAATATCGAGGCATTCTTTAAGGCGGCAGAAGAGTTTTACGGCAAATAATTGCGAAAGGGGGATATACCGATGATTAAGATTTCTGTAAACGGAAAAGTTTACGAAAGAGAAGTGAATACAAGTATAGAAACTTTGTTAAAAGAAACAGATGGTATATCCATGCCCTGCGGCGGTCACGGAAAATGCGGAAAGTGTAAGGTTTTGGTTAAGGGTGAGGTAAATCCCTTAACCGAAAACGAAAAAAGACTTTTAAGCAATGACGAAATAAAAAAGGGAATACGTTTGGCGTGTAGCTTAAAAGCGGAAGGCGATTGCGAAATTATTTTAACGGAAAGCTTTAATAAGGCTTTGATAATAACTGACGGATTTATGCCGGACTTTGAAGTTAAGGCAGATTTTGATTTATACGGAATTTCCGTTGATATAGGAACAACCACGGTTTGCGCAAGGCTTTATGATAATAAGGGAAATCTTTTATCTGAAAGCTCAAAGCTTAATTCTCAAAAGATGCGTGGAGCAGATGTCATAAGCCGTATTGAAGCGGACTTAAAGGGGGAGGGGAAAGCCCTTTCTCTGGCGGTGGTTTCCGATATAAATTCGCTTATAGATGAAATGCTTGAAAAAACGGGAATTAACCAAAGAAAAATCGAACGCCTGGTTATAACAGGTAACACGGCAATGCTCCACTTTTTAACAAATACCGATACTTATCCTTTGTCAAGAGCGCCGTTTGAAGCAAAAAGGCTTTTCGGAGAAGTGCTCAAAGCAAAGGATGTGGGACTTTCCTCGGTTTTTGAAGAAGCGGAGGTTTATCTTCCGCCCTGCATTTCGGCATTTGTGGGAGCGGATACTGTTTGTGCCGTTTTATCATCGGGGATTATGGATAAAGAAGGTACAAATCTCCTTGTTGATATAGGTACAAACGGAGAGGCGGCTTTGGTCAATGACGGAAGGCTTACGGTTTGCTCCACAGCGGCGGGACCTGCCTTTGAAGGTGCAGGCATCAGCTTTGGAATGATGGGTAAAACCGGTGCAATTGATAAAGTGTGGCTTGAAAACGGGAAAATTTCCTGTCACGTAATAGGGGAAGGCGAGCCTTCAGGCATTTGCGGAAGCGGAATAATTGATGCGGTTTCTGCCCTGGTTCAAACAGAGGAAATTGATGAAACAGGTTTTATGGAAGAGGATGCTCTTTTAGGAAACGGAGTTTATGTGACGAAGGATGACATTCGTGCAATTCAGCTTGCAAAGTCGGCAATTAAATCAGGCTTGGAAACCCTTCTTAAAGAAGAAAATTTAAGCTTTGAGGAAGTGGAGAGCTTTGTTATTGCAGGCGGATTCGGAAAGAAGCTTGATATAAGCTCGGCAGAACTTATCGGTCTTTTGCCCAAAGGGTCAAAGAAAAAAGCAAAGGTTATAGGAAACGGAGCTCTTGCAGGTGCTTCAATGCTTCTTCTTAATAAGGATTTAAGAGAAAAATGTATTGATATAAGCAAATCGGCAAAAAATATTGAGCTTTCAACCAATGCATTTTTCATTGATAGGTATATGGAAAATATGATGTTTTAAAAAGCGGTGAAAAACCGCTTTTTTTATTGCAAAAAAAATGACGGGGTGATATAATGAATTCATTGAAGATGAATTCGGTGATATAAATTCCTGACGGAATTTGTGATATGCATTGCGTGATATATCCTGCGGATGCGATATGTCCCTACGGGACGAGATTAAGGATTTTATATCGTATTAAGAATGCATATCGGTTTTCTTAAGGGCGATTTACGAATCGCCCGAAAAATGTCGCACCACAATTTTTATCCAGGACTTAACGTTACGATATAAGAGATGTCGAATATTGTCGAAAGGGGAATGATGTAATGAAAAAATATAAAATGTCAGTTATAATTTCGATGTTGATAGTATTGTTGGTATTATTAATCTTTTCTTCATGCATCAAATATAAGCCTGGTTATGTTTTTGAAAATGGAACATGGAACTATGTTTCGTATGACACGGCTGTTGGACGACGAGTAGATCCTATTGATGTCAAAAAACACGAGTTTAGAAAATTGAAATATAAAGATTTTGCAAGAGATAACGACAGTGTTTATTTTAAAAATAATAAAATTGAGGGTTCGGACCCGGAAACTTTTGAGGTGATTAGTACTGCAGATAGACGGAGTTATGCGAAAGATAAAAATTGTGTTTACATATACATCAAGAATGGTTGGAGTGTTTTCAGGATAATTAACGCAGACCCCGAAACATTTGAAGTACTTGAGTTTCCATATGCAAAGGATAAAAACGATGCATACAATGGCACTTTACCATTGTTTGTAGATGATGTTTCGAAATTTGAAGTTCTTGAGGGCGGAAGAATGTCAACATCTACTTCTGCAGAAGGTTTTTTAGGCGGTGCTACAAGGATTGAAAAAGAAATAAATTATAATAACGAGAAGTATAGTTTTGTTAAGGAGGCAGTCATATATTCAGACGAAGGTAGAGCGAAAACTGAGAAACTTGTTTATGAGGGATATATGATTGTTGAAGATAAACGATAAATAAATTTTTTGTTTCTTATTTAACACTAGCCTAATACCAAAAGGCTTTGCATCTAAATCGTCTGTCCCGCATATAAAGAGTGTAGAATAATGTCGAGAGAGAAAAAAGCCTTCCCCTTGAGGGGAAGGTGGGTATAGGCAAAATCAAAATGATTTTGCCGAAACTCGGATGAGGTGGAAATGAATACAATAAATAATTCAAAATTAACAGGCAATGCAAAAACTTTAAGAAAGAATATGACCAAGGAGGAAAGGCATCTTTGGTATGATTTTTTGAAAACTTTACCTGTAACTGTCAATAGACAAAAGGTAATTGATAAGTATATTGTTGATTTTTATATTGCATCATATAAACTTGTTATAGAAATAGATGGTTCTCAGCACTACGAAGATGAAAACATAGAAAACGATATTGTTAGAGATAAGTATTTAAATGATTTGG
>JAZRHF010000176.1:0-2663 GCA_045644565.1 Clostridia bacterium
AGAAGGGAAGAAAGAAGCTTTCAGCATAATGTCTGCTAAGTGTTGATGTTTGGGCAAGAAGTCATCGTGCTTTTTGCCTTTTTGTATATTCAAAGAGTTTATGAAAAAAGAAAACAGATTAAAGCTTAACAGAGACTTTCGTAGGCTATACGCCAAAGGGAAAAATGTTGCTTGCGGATGTGTGGCTGTGTATGCAGTCAGAACAAAGCGGGAAACAGTCCGGGCGGGACTGACTGTGGGCAAAGGTATTGGCAATGCAGTAAAGCGTAACCGTGCTAAACGCCTTTTAAGAGCAGCCTTCGACTCAGCCTGTGTTAATGTGAAGGGTGGCTATGATGTTATAATAGTCGCCAGAAACAGAATCGACGGAAAGAAAAGCTCCCAGGTCACCCGCGACCTTGTAAAGGCTTTTGAAACGCTCAAGCTTTACAGTGAGTAGAAAATTCTTCGATTTATCTGAAGTTATGAAAAAGATTATACTTAAATTTATTTTATTTTACAGACACCGTATTTCGCCTTTGAAAGGCACATCATGCTGTCGGTTTGTTCCGACTTGTTCGGAATATGCCTATATCGCCGTGGAGCGATACGGAGCAATAAAGGGAGGAGCTATGGCTATATGGCGCCTTCTCAGATGCCATCCTTTGTGTAAGGGAGGGTATGACCCTGTTCCGGAAGTTGACAGCAAATAGAGAGGATTTACAATATGTACGAATTTTTGATTAAAAGACCTCTTGGATTTATTATTGGGTTTATATACGAGCTTGTGCAGAACTACGGTCTTGCAATTATATTATTTACTATAGTAGTTAAGCTTATTTTGTTGCCCCTTAATATTAAATCACAGAAAGCAATGAGAAAGCAGCAGAAAATACAGCCTATCATTGCACAGCTTCAGGCAAAGTATGCAAATGATAAAGAAAAGCTCCAGCGAGAGATGATGAAGGTTTATAAGGACAATAATGTAAGTATGGCCGGCGGATGCCTTTCTATGCTTATACAGATGCCTATCCTCATCGGTCTTTATCACGTAATTCAACGACCTATCACATACATTGCCGGAGTAACCGACTGGAGCGCGGACAAGCTCCAGATTGTGGCAGATTTGAGAGATAAGATTGCGAATTTGTTTCCTGCATTGCTTGGTGAGTATGCAGGTGCAGAGCCTTCGAATATCGTAAATATGGGTCAGATAACTCTTTCAAAATGGTGTTCAGCAATTGGAGAACAGCTTGAATGGGCTCTTAACTTCGATTTTCTCGGACTTGATTTATCCCAGAAGCCCTCTGCTGCAATAGCACCCATTATGAGAGGCGATTTCAGTAATCTTGGTATAGTGTTGCTTATACTTATTCCTGTATTGGCGGTGCTTACAACATGGCTCAGCTCCAAGTTTATGCAGAGTCAGAATAAAACGGCTAACACTGCAGCAAGCGAGCAGGCAAATCAGATGACAAGCTCCATGAATGTTATAATGCCTATTATGACAGGTTATTTTACATTTATTCTGCCTTCAGGAATGGGTCTTTACTGGATAATCAGCAGTATAATGCAGTTTATTCAGCAAGTAGCACTCAATTATTATTTTGATAAGAAAGGTGACGGTTTTGATGTCAAACTCCCTGACAAAGATAACAAAAAGCGGAAAAAGCATTGAAGAAGCACTTCAGCTCGCTCTTGAAGAGCTGGGCGTTTCAGAAAATGAAGTAACATATACAGTAATTGAAGAAGCTTCAAAGGGCTTCCTCGGTCTCGGTTCAAAGGACGCAGTGATTGAAGTAGAACTCAAAGCAGCTGCTTCCGTTGTAGCTGATAATGAAAATGTTGCAGAAAAATTCCTTGCCGACGTTTTTGAAGCAATGGGTATGCAGGTTGAAATTTCATCTACTGAGGATGAGGGTAGCCTTAATATCCAGCTCGAAGGCGAAGATATGGGAATCATTATAGGTAAGAGAGGCGACACTCTCGACAGTTTGCAGTATCTTACATCACTTGTTGCAAACAAGGGTAAGTCAAGAGATGACTATACAAGAGTTACTATTGACACGGAAGGTTACAGACAGAAGAGAGAAGAATCTCTTAAGGCTCTTTCAGAAAGACTTGCAAATAAAGTTGCAAAGTCAGGCAAAAAGTATACACTTGAGCCCATGAATCCCTATGAAAGAAGAATAATTCATGCAAATCTTCAGTCAAATGAAGATGTAACAACATTCTCAGTTGGTGAAGAACCCTACCGTAAGGTGGTTATTGCTCCTAAAAATGAAAGACGCAGAACTTCTTATAGCAAGAAGCCTGCTCCGAAAAAGGAATATAACTATCCCGTTGATGAAGACCTTCCCACAACATATCCCGGAGGCGGACGTGTTGAAAAGGCAAAGGTAAGCAGCTTCGAGGAGTACCTTGCAGAACACGAAAATGATTAATGATTTGGGGCTGTTGCCTTTAGCGCAGACCGTTCAAAAGCTCCGAAAACGGTTTAAAACCTGTATTCGGAACCTTTATCAAACACTTGAATAATGTTGAAATCCGCAAGAGAATTGCGGATTTCTCGTATTTTTATGCTTTTGAACTATCCACGAAACTCACCACTCAGCGTACCATCATACGCCTTCGGGCAGGGCAAAATGCGGCAAAACCCGCATTTTGCTTCGTTTCGTGAATTC
>JAZRHF010000177.1:0-13500 GCA_045644565.1 Clostridia bacterium
GAACAATTCCCTTTGGTGAATTGTTTGGCGCATTGGTTGATGCTGCAAATCTTTACATATCAGTAGGTAGTCCCTATAGTAACAAATATTTGTTCGCAGATGTTTCTCAGAACGGACGGGTAGAGTTCTTCCTTGATCAGCTTCTTGCTTATGACGGTAACCCTGCATCATTAGATAAGGACATGAAAGATTGTTTTGATGTATATGATGACGATCTTATGATAAGTGCAAGAGTTGATGGAATTGCCAGAAACTATTTAGCATCTCTTTTGACACCATATTTTGCAACTCTTTCAACCATTTATAATGAGACAGAGACAGAAGCGTTGCTCAATGCCATTTTTGAAGACGAAGAAGATAACTTTGCTATAGCAAAAGAGGCTGAACCCTCTGTGGCGGATGCCCTTGCAGATGTAATTGCCGATTATAATATATTAAAGCCACTGGTATTAAATGTTGCTTATGATGTTGTCGCAGAAATTATGCAGCTTGGAGCAACAAATAATGTACTTGATCTGACTACTGTAATTGCAGGCGGTTATGGTTTGATTGAAGATGGCTTGCTTGAAGCAATTGAAGCTGAGGTTATGACTGCTATAGAGGAAGTTGTAGCTGATCCTTCTTATGAATATTCAATTGATGATGCCTTCTTTGCAAATATCGCATCAGTCGCAGGCGTTTCGGAAGAACTTGTAAACACAGTTGCTACACTTGGTATCCGTACAAGTATCGGTAACAGCTTCTATGGTCATCCTAACCGTGCTGGTCATGCAGAAATTGCAGAAGCAATTATCGATGCTTTGGAAAACGATATTACAGGATTAGATGCATTACTCAAAAGATTAGACCTTACCGAAGAGTATGAAGATGCAGTTGACTATGTAAGCTACATTGAAGCAGAAGTAAGAAGAATCATTGACTTTGTGCAGAATGCTACATACGAAGAAAAAGAAGCTTTGGTAAAAGATATTATCGCTGACTTAAAGGAAGAATTTGGTATTACAGCAGAAGATGAAGAAGCTGCTAAAGAGATCATTGATGAAATTAAAGATATTATTGATGTTGTTCAGAACGGAACATACGAAGAAAAAGAAGCTGTGTTCAAGGCTTATTTTGAACTTCTTATAGCAGAGCTTGGCATCACAGAAGAAGCGATGATAACTGAATTTGTTACAATTGCTGTTGAAATTATTGATATTATAAAGAACACTTCAGAAGAAGATGTTAAGGATGCTATTGATGAATATCTTGAAAGTGTAAAAGCCGAATTAGGATTAGAATTTGCTAAACTTGGTCACAAACACTATAAAGCTGATGCAGATAGTTATTACATTGCAATCGGTGGCGATACATTACATGGTACAGGACTTGATGTAGATGCTTTGATTGCTGGAACAGTTAAGAGATATAACGACCTTGTTAAGGGTGAGTTGGGAATCAATAATGGTGCTGTTGCTAAAAAGCCGGAATTGCTTGCAACAGAAGTAGTAGATTTAATAACAAGCAATGCTTCAAATATTGCTGCAGCTGATTTGATTACATATCAGTTGGATGCAAGTGCATTTGTTAACGCTCTTTTCTCTGAAGAAGCAGTTGAGTGGAGCAAATACATTGATCCTGAAGTAAGTGCGTTGTTCAATGTAGTATTAGAAGAAGCTACAGAAATTCTTACGGCTGACTGGGCTGCTTATGCTAACGCAGAGATAGACGAAGTTTTGGCAGCAGTTATTCCACAGGTTCAGCCGGTAGTTGCTGAGTATATTGCTAAAGCTGAAGATGCAGTTGCTGAATACATTACTATAGATCTTCTTGATGAAGCAAAAATTGATTCACTTATCGCACAGGGTATTATCTGTGTAAGAGAGGCTATTGATTTTGTTGCTGCTAAGAAAGATGGGGCATATGCTGAAGCTGTTGCAACCATCGAAGGCATCGACGATATGATTATCAACTATGCAGAAAAAATTGCTTACGCTTGCGTAGCTTATGCAATGGATACTGTTAAGGCAATAGAAACAATTCAGACAATCAATCCTGATGCTACAGTACTTGTAGTTGGTATGTACAATCCGCTTGTTGGTTTGGATATTGTAGTAAATGGCGAAACAATTGATGCAGGCGAAATGTTCGAGAATGTAATCAATATTACAAACGCATTCTACTATACATACGCTGCTATAAACGGAAAAATTGCATTTGTTGATGTAGCTGATACAGAAATAAATGGTTTTGATGCAGCTATTCAGGTATCTGATCTGGATGCTTTAACAACAGTACTTCCTAACTTGTTAAGAAACATTGACAATAATATGCATGCAACTGCAGCAGGTCATGAATATATTAAGGATCAGATTGTAAAGGCTCTTACATGCGATTTCAGCGAAGACTGGGAAGAATATGATGCAGAATGCCACGCTAAAATCTGCTCAATCTGTGGCTATGAAATATTAAAAGCTCATGAACTTTCCGACTGGGCATCTGCTGACAAGAACAACCACGAAAGAGAATGCTCCGTTTGCGGATATACAGAAACAGAAGCTCATGAACTTTCCGACTGGGCATCTGTTGACAAGAACAACCACGAAAGAGAATGCTCCGTTTGCGAATATACAGAAACAGTAGCTCATAACTTTACTGGAAAGACTTGTGATGACTGCGGATATAAGAAGAAGACAACAAACAGCGTTTCTACAGGTGGCGGCTCAACAACACCCAAGATGAAATTTGATGACGTTAAAAAGGGCGACTGGTTCTATGACTATGTTAAGACTCTCTTTGAAAAAGGGCTTATGAAGGGTATTTCTGAAACAGAGTTTGCACCTGATGCTACACTCACAAGAGGTATGTTCGTAACAATTCTTCATAGAATAGAAAGAGAACCAGTAGCAGAAAACGGTGCTAACTTTGCTGATATAGCAGAAGGTCAGTACTATACAAACGCAGTAAAATGGGCAAGTAAAAATGGTATTGTAAAGGGTGTTTCTGAAACAGAGTTTGCACCTGATGCAGAGGTAACACGTGAGCAGATGGCAGCAATGATTGCAAGATATGCAGAATATAAGAAGCTTAAGGTAGCTGAAAAAGTTGATGCTGCTTATACAGATGCCGATGAGATTGCAGAATATGCGAAAGATGCTGTAAACGTAGCTAATAAGCTTGGTATTCTCATTGGTAATGCAGACGGAAGTTTTGCACCCAAAAATAATGCGACAAGAGCAGAAGCTGCAACATTGTTTGCGAGACTTCTTGGGGTAATTGGAAAGTAATTTACTTTGAAACACCAATTGAATAATGTATCAATATAATAGTGAAGATGTTTACGGTATAATTTAATCAGAATAAAACGGGAAATAACAACGCAAAGAGTAGTTATTTCCCGTTTTATTTTGATTTCCATGCTTCACTTGTGTATTATAAGGAATCACAAGAAGGGTTGCTAATACCGTAACCGCTTATTTAGTCTTTACAATAATAAAAAAAGGTGTTATAATATTTCAGAGGTGATTTTTATGAAAAAACTTTTGGCAATTTTAATGGCAGTACTTATGGCAGTCAGCAGTTTTGCTGTTTGTATGGCAGAAGATGCAGATGAAACACAGCATGCTTATGTCCTTAATAAATTGGGACTTTTTAACGGAACAGGAACTGATAGCGACGGCAATCCTGTTTTTGGCTTGGAAAACAAGCTGTCGAGACAAGAAGCTGCCGTTTTACTGGTAAGACTTTTGGGAAAAGAAGCCGAAGCGAAAAACGGCACATGGGAGATTCCCTTTACCGATGTTGACGACTGGGCAAAACCCTATGTCGGATATGCATATAATAATAGTCTTGTAAGCGGAACAGGAGAGACAAGCTTTGGTTCGGGCGCCCCGATTTCAGCAACAGAGTATCTCACCCTCATTTTGCGTGCCCTCGGACATGACGACAAGCAGGGTGACTTTGTGTGGAATTCTGCATGGACTCTGTCAGATAGCCTTGGAATGACAGGAGGACAGTACAACGACGGAACAAATGCTGATTTTTGCAGAAAAGATGCAGCACTTATTTCCCGTAATGCGCTTTACCAGAAAATAAAAGGGAGCGAGCAGACCTTGGCAAACAAGCTGTTTACCGAAGGAGTTTTTTCTGCAGAGCAGCTTGAGCAGACCAATGAGCAAAGCTTGTTAAAAGCAGCGGGTCTTATTGTTGATCCTACTGTTTCAGAAGACGTTAAGCAGGTTGCTTCTGTGACGGGCATTACCTTTGAACAGCGCGGCGTGTATGTAAAAATGACGCTTATAGAGCCCGAAGATAAAACGGGAATTGCCGGTTATGAAGCATTAATTTACGATAAAAATAAGCCTGAATTTGCAGTGCACCGAGGCATCGCTTTAGATAATGCAACTGCACATTACCGTCTGGATAACCCCGGAATATTTGTGCTCGGCAATGAGTATAATGCTATCAAGGTAACCGCGAACGGTGCAGAAGGCTACGCTCCTGCTGTCTGGGAGGCGGACATATCTATTGTACCCGTACAAAAGGATATTACCATTACCGAGGCGTGGGTGGTAAACGACGAAATTGACCTTAATATTGAAGGTACGGAAAATGGATATATGGGCTACATATTCACACGCAAAGACGGAAGCATCGTTGATGAAGACACCTTCTTCAATCACAACGGAAAAACCGCTAAATACCGTGCCATCTTAAAAAACTGGTCGGTTGAGGACAAAAAAGCCCTTGAAAACGGTGAGATTTCCGTTGCGCTGACAGGTATGTATATAACCAAAATAGCGGATGAAGAAGGCGGCTGGAAGATAGAATTTGAGCGCATCAAGGCTCCCGCAATTGCAGTTAAATGCGAAGTTGATATAGTTGAATAATTTGATTATTCAATGAGGACCGGAGGAAAGACATATGAAAAAAATATTAACAGGTTTTGGGTTTACCGACATACATAATCAACAGGCAATGCTTGATTATCCTACAACGATCAGAACTTCACTTGTTAAAGCAAAGGAACTGGCAGTTAAAGAATTTGGTCAGGCGGATATTACTCTTGTCGGCGGGGATAATATATCGGACTATCCCTATTGGAACAAATCCTGCGCATTGCCGAAGAAAAATTTTCTGGACTTAAAAGGAAAAATGCACGAATGTATTTCAGAAAGCGTAAAGGATGGCAAGGTGTTATATGTTGCCGGAAATAACGATATGATTCTGGGCGACATAGGAACGGAAGAAAACGAGCCCTATAACACAACGGACTTTTATGATTTAATGGACGAAGCTTTCGGAGAACTTCCTGACAGTGAGAAAATTATTCTGAAATCAACGGAAAAGCCGGGCGAGCTTTATTGGGGAGCATTCCACTATGTGGTAAACGGCATTGACTTTATCGGCATAAATATTGCACCCGATACAGCCTTTAACACACACGAGGGAAGCTACAGCGATGAAACAATGCTCTGGGTAAAGAACAAAATGGCAGAAATTGACCCCACCGGTAAAAAGCCCATATTCGTGGTGGGACATCTGTCGGCGATATATTATTACAACGACGGAGCGCTTAAAGAGACAATGATAAACGGAAATGTGTCCTTGTTCTACGACATATTCAAAGGGCACAAAAACGCTTTCTATCTTTACGGTCACGTTCACGGAGAAAAATGCTGCTTTAAGGAATTCTCATCCGGCGCGGTTTTACACATAACAGATGAAAATCTTCCCATTGATATGAATCTTACAGCGACAGATTCCAAGGGGAAGGACTATGAGTTTACCTTTGTACATATGGGAGGTCTCCGTCCCTTTGACAGAAGTCTTTATGAAGAAGACGGGTTGACCGGCTACGGCGGAGAAGATGAGCTTAAATACTTTGTACCTACCGGAACACCGAAGCTTGCGCAGTATCTGGTTTTTGAGGTATATGAGGACAGAGTGGTTTTCCATATCAGAAATACGGGTACTCTTGAACACTATGAAGTAAAAGACAAGTTAAAGGAATATACGGTGTATTTAAGATAATAAAAAGCCATCAAAGCATTTGCTTTGATGGCTTTTTATTTACAGGAAAAGGGTATTTTCAGAAAAACAGGCAAGATATATATTGATATTTTTTTTACTTGGTGATATACTGTTATAAACGAAAGGAAAGAAGAATAAATCTTGTGTACAGCAATTTCTGTAAGGGGAAAAAGACATTATTTCGGGAGAAATTTAGACTTTACTTCTGATTTTGGCGAAAGGGTTATTATAACGCCGAGAAACTTTGATTTTACCTTCAGAAACGGCGAGGTAATAAGGGAACATGAAGCTTTAATCGGTATGGCAATATCGGAAGATAATTACCCGTTATATTTTGATGCCATGAACGAATCGGGACTTTCGGCAGCAGGTCTTTATTTCCCGGGAAACGCGTTTTACAATGGCTTTTCAACGAGCAAAATAAATATTGAATCCTTTGAATTGATTCCTTATATTTTGTGCAAATGTAAAAGCGTTAAAGAGGCAGAAGAACTTTTGGAAAAGGTGAACATCACAAAAGGAGCATTCAGCGAAAAATATCCGCCATCGCCCCTTCATTGGATGATTTCAGATAATGAGAAGAGCATAACTTTAGAATCGACGGAGAAAGGCGTTTTTGTTTACGAAAATCCTGTCGGAGTTTTGACTAACAATCCGGAATTTCCTTATCAGCTGATTAACTTGAATAATTTTATGTCGGTATCCAATAAAAAAGCGGAAAATGAATTTTCCGATAAGATTAATCTTGCTCCTTATTCGGAAGGGATGGGGGCATTGGGACTTCCGGGAGACAATTCTTCCATGTCGAGATTTGTAAGGGTGTCTTTTATGAAGCTTAACGCCCTTTGGAAAGAAGAGGGAGAAAAAAACGTAAAGCAGTTTTTTCATATCCTTGATTCGGTAAGGCAGATAAAGGGAAGCGTGATTGCCGAAGGCGGTTATGAAATGACCTATTACTCATCCTGTATGGATGCGGAAAGCGGTATATATTATTACACAACCTATTACAACGGAAACATCTCTGCTGTTTACATGGACAGAGAAAAGCTTGACAGCACTGTGTTGACGGAGTATGATTTGACGAAAGAAGAAAAAATAAATTATCTTAATTGAAAGGAAGTAATTTCATGAGAGTTTTGGCGGTTATGTGTCACCCCGATGATATGGAAATCTGTTGCGGGGGGACTTTGGCTAAATACCGTAAGCAGGGGCATGAGGTTTTTGTTTGCAATGTGGCAAACGGGAATATGGGACATGTTGTTATAATGCCCGATGAATTAAGAGAGATAAGACTTGCCGAGGCGAAAAAAGCCTGCGCCATCGGCGGCTTTACATATATACCCATGGATGTGGGGGATTTAACTGTGGATTCGACAGATAAGGAGCAGCTTAAAAAGCTTATTAAAATAATTCGTGACATAGCTCCCGATGTAATTATAACCCATTCTCCTGAGGACTATTGCTCAGACCATCTGGAAACGGCAAGACTTGTTTTCAAGGCATCCTTTGATGCATCTTGCCCTCACTTTATGAGCGAACTGGGAGAGGCGGTTGCGGTTACTCCCGTGTTCTATTCGGACACAGACAGAGGAATGAATTTCATTCCTACGGAATATGTGGATGTAACAGAAGAAATGGAAATAAAGGAAAAGATGCTTGCCTGTCACGAAAGTCAGCTTAAATGGCTGTCTGACCATGACGGTATTGATGCCATGGAGGATATGAGAAAGCATGCGGCATCACGGGGAAGTGAGTGCGAGGTTAAATATGCGGAAGGCTTCAGACCTTTAATCGCATCACAGAGAATGAGAACATACAGACTGCTTCCGTAAAGGCGGAATTTAAGGAGGATAATTATGAGATACGTATTTTTAAGATTTCCCGGAGGAAAATTCAAGGCAGTTACATTGAGCTACGACGACGGAGTAAGACAGGATTTGCGCTTTGCCGAAATACTTGATAAGTACAATATGAAGGGGACCTTCAACATAAACAGCGGCTTTATGGGAAATCCGGGAAAAACAACTGTTGAAGAGATAAAGGAGCATATTTTGGGAAAGGGCCATGAAGTTGCCCTTCACGGAAAAAACCACCTGGCTCCCGGCGCTGCATTTAAGCCGTCTATGGCAATTTCTGATATAATTGATTGCCGTAAAGAGCTTGAAAATGCCTTTGATATTATTATACGAGGTATGGCTTACCCCGATTCCGGCGTAAGAACAATGCATAACGGAAATGATTATGAAAATTTAAGAACATTAATCGAAAATATCGGTGTCGTTTATTCCAGAAGCCTGGCAGGGGACAACGACAGCTTTATGCTTCCTAATGATTTCCTTTGTTGGATACCCACGGCGCACCATAAAAATCCCGAGCTTTTCAATATGGTGGATAAATTTATTGCACTTGATGAAAAAAAGATCTACTCATCATCGATATATCCGAGAATTTTCTATCTTTGGGGACATACATACGAATTTGACAAGGACGACGGCTGGAATTTAATTGAAAGATTCTGTGAAAAAATTTCAGGCAAGGAAGATACCTGGTATGCTACAAACATTGAAATCTGTGAGTATGTAATGGCGTATAATTCCCTTGTGACAAGTGCGAACGGAAAGAAAATTTATAATCCCACTCTTATGGATATCTGGATGAATGTTGACGGAAAAACAATTGTGATAAAATCAGGAGAAACAATAAATTTATAAGAGGTACGCTATGAAAATAATGACATTTAATACTCAGCATTGCGAAAGCTTTATAACGGAAAAGATTGACTTTGAAGCAATGGCAAAGGTTATTACGGACTTTGATGCGGATTTTGTCGGGCTTAATGAAATGAGAGGAGAAGGCCCTCTTTCAGGCTATACAGCACAGACCGAAAAGCTTTCTGAGCTTACGGGTATGCCATATTACTTTTTCGGTGAAGCCATAATGGTGGGAGGGACAAGTCTGTACGGAAACGGATTTTTGTCAAAAATTCCGATTTTGAAAGCAGAAAAGATAATGATTCCGGACCCTGAAGTCAGAGATAATACGTTTTATGAAACAAGATGCATTATTAAAATAACTTTAGAGGGCGGAATAACGGTTCTTGTAACCCATTTCGGACTTAATGAAAGTGAAAAGATAAATGCGGTTAATACTGTGCTTTCAAACCTTGAGGATGAAAAATGCATCCTTATGGGGGACTTTAATGCAACTCCCGATGATGCTTTGCTTGAGCCTCTTAAAGAAAAGATGAAAGATGTAGCCGAGGTTTTCGACACACCACTTTTAAGCTGGCCTTCGGATAATCCGAAAAATAAAATTGACTATATATTCGTGAGCAGGGATATTGAAGTTGTATCTGCCGACATTCCGGCAATGATCGTATCCGACCACAGAGCACATACGGCGGAAATATCGGTGAAATAAGAATTGAGGGATGAATTTGTCATTAAAAAAAGCAATTGTTTTGGCTTTGGCGGTAATTTTGATGATATCGGTTTGCTTTTCCTTATTTCCTGAAGAAAACAAGGAAGACATAGTTCCCGAAACAGCCGTTTCGGAAAGCGAAAAAGCTGTCCTTGAAATTATGAAGGAAATGACGCTTTCCGACAAGGTGTACCAGATGATGTTTGTTACACCTGAATCAATAACCGGAGTGGGAACTGTCATAAGAGCGGGAGAAGCCACAAAACAGGCTCTTACAAACTATCCGGTTGGCGGAATAGTTTATTTTGCTCATAATTTTGAAAACAGAGAACAGACGAAAGAAATGATTGCAAACACTCAAAGCTATTCTGAAATTCCATTATTCATTAGTGTTGATGAAGAAGGGGGACGGGTGTCAAGGCTCGGAAGCAACCCTTTAATGGGAGTGACGAAGCATCCTGCCATGAAGGTAATCGGAGACAGCGGTGACTTTGAAAAGGCATATAACATAGGAGTGACGTTGGCATCCGATCTTAAGGAACTTGGCTTCAATGTGGATTTTGCCCCCGATGCAGATGTTTTGATAGATGGCAGAAATTCTGAAATAGGAGACCGTTCCTTCGGAACCGAGCCTGAGGTTGTTTCAAAAATGGTTAAAAATGTTGTTCGGGGAATGGAAGAAAATGGAGTTTCCGCAACACTTAAGCACTTCCCGGGACACGGAAGCACTCTTGTTGATTCTCATACAGGCTATTCTTCCAGCGAAAGAACTGTTGAAGAACTGAGAAATTGCGAGTTTTTGCCCTTCAAGGAGGGGATTGCTTCAGGTGTTGACTTTATAATGATTTCCCATATGACACTTACGAATGCGACGGAGGAAAAGCTTCCCTCGTCAATGTCGAAAGAGGTTATAACTGATATGCTTAAAACCGAGCTTGGCTATGAAGGCATTGTAATAACCGACTCCTTCAGCATGGGTGCGGTAACGGAGGAGTATGAAAACGGAGAAGCTGCGGTTATTTCGGTTAAGGCGGGAGTTGATATGATTCTTATGCCTAAAGACCTTGAAAACGTTCATGGCGCCATAGTTAAAGCGGTGGAATCGGGCGAGATAACCGAAGATAGAATAGACGAAAGTGTAAAAAAGATTTTAATGCTTAAATATAATAAAAATATGTTAAATAATTGAGGTGGGATAGTAATGAAGGCTAAATTTGATCATGATTTTCATATACATTCAAAACTTTCTCTTTGCTCGGGCAGAGAGGAGCAGACAAAGGAAAATATATTAAAGTATGCAATTGACAATAATCTTAATACAATTTGTATAACGGACCACTTCTGGGACGAGGCGGTTCCGGGAGCGTGGCACGACTTTTATACAGTACAGAATTTTTCGCATATCAGCCAAATAAAACCGCTTCCGCAAGCTGAAGGAGTGCGCTTCTTATTCGGCTGTGAGGCGGAAATGGACAAGCATTCAACCGTTGCGGTATCTAAGGGAAAGTATGACGAATTTGATTTTATCGTAATTCCCACCACTCATTTTCATATGCGAAGCCTTACGGTACATGAGGAAGATCTTGCTACAACAGAAAAGAAGGTTAATATCTGGCTTAAGAGAATTTATGACGTGCTGTCAATGGATTTGCCTTTCCATAAGGTTGGCTTTGCCCATCTTACAACTGCATTGATTGAGCCTGAGAGAGAAAATTTACTTAAGTTTATCGAAGCAATTCCCGAGGAGGAAATGAGAAAGGTATTTTCTCTTGTTGCCGAAAAGGGAGCAGGTATTGAGCTTAACCGTGACGGTATGAACTTTACCGAGGAGGATGCAGATATTATGCTTAAGCCTTACCGCATTGCAAAGGAAATGGGATGTAAATTCTTTTTCGGAAGCGATGCACACAATCCCGAAGGACTTGCTGCATCACCTCCGCTTTTTGAAAGAGCGATTGAGTATCTCGGACTTGAAGATTCCGATATGTTAAAGATATGAAAAAAGTAAAATTAATTTTGCTTATATCGGTATTATTACTGCTTTTTACAGGATGCTCGGAAAAAGCGGTAATGCCCGAAAAGACCTTGTTCAGAGAAATGCTGGATGAAGTTACAAGCGACTTATCGTTAAAGGATAATAAAATATATGTCATTGACGAAAAAAGCTATAACGAAGAAGAAATAAGCTTTTACATAAGTGTTATGGCGGAAAAGCCGGGAGAAGAAACGGAAAAGTCTGACATTGAAGCTTATATAATGCAGGCGTTTGAAGCTAAAGAGTATGACGGTGTCATCTGCCTTGTGAAAAAGGAAAACCGTGACCTTATAATGGAATGCGGAAGTATGAAAAAGCACAATATGTTAGACCGCAATCTTATGGGAATTGAAAATCCCGATGTTGATGAAAAAAGCAAGGGGTTTTACATATCCCAGAACAATCCCGATTTTCTCACTACGCCATACGGCACATCAAGTGTTGGAAGGTCGGGCTGCGGTCCGATTGCCCTTACTATGGCAATAAACTATGTCTGCGAAGAGGAAAGGACAACGCTTTCCGATGTTATAGACTTTGCACTCGAAAAAAATCTTTATGTTCCGAATGCAGGAACAAAATGGGTGCTTATGAGTGCATATCCGCCAACGGTGGGAGTTAAAAGTAAAGAGGTATATACAAGTGATTTTGAGGTGTTCAAAGGGCTTATTGAAGAAGGAAGCGTCATTGTTACAAGTATGAAAAAAGGGCACTTTACGGATAACGGACACTTTATAGTGATTCTCGGTGAAAAGGACGGTAAAGCATCAGTTTTAGATCCTGCAAGCATAACAAGAACACTTGAGGAATGGGACTTGGAGCTTTTGTTTAACGAAAGTAAAAAATGCTTTTTTAAAATAAGTAAATAAAGAGGTGGTATATAATGACAGATAATATTATTGAATTAAATAAAGAATCGGAGCAGTTTGTAATTCAGGCGGGAAGAGAGCGTTCTCGTATGAATTTCGGAAAGGTTTTGGGGGATAAATATCTGCCGCTTACCTTTGTTCACGCATCGGATATGCACGCCGTTCCCGACAACTGGAACAGAATGGTTGAATATGTGAATTATTATAAGGATTATCTTTCA
The DNA here is from genome assembly GCA_045644565.1 of Clostridia bacterium. GTDB lineage: Bacteria > Bacillota > Clostridia > CAKSNL01 > HGM11501 > HGM11501. The sequence continues at coordinate 12,555 of JAZRHF010000177.1, forward strand.
TTCGTTCTTCATACAGGGGACTACTGCGGAGGGGATCAGACGGTATATAAAGACTTTTATGAGGTATGTGATAAATGCGAAAGGGAAATTTATCAGACAAACGGAAATCACGACTGTTTCCCCGGAGACTATCCCTGGCACTTAGCTGAAAAGGAAAGTGTATACAAGCTTTTATTTAACCACACGGAAAACTGGGATGTAAACTTTATGGATATTCCTCATTCCATGAGCTATTATAAGGATTTCCCTGAATCCAACATAAGAATGATTGTGCTTGACGACTATTACGATACATGGGAGACAAGAACCTGGCTTCGCGGAGTTCTTGCAGAAGCAAAAGAGAAGGGACTTCACGTATTTACCGCACAGCACGAGCGAACGGGATATATTAAAGATAATTTCGGAACAAAATATACCTCCCTTGATGATTACAGAGCAATTCATAAAGCCTATGAGCTTTCCCGAACCGCATATGACTTTGATCACAGAGGAAGAGTTTTATACGAGGATGTAATTTTAGAATTTATCGAAAACGGCGGAAGCTTTATCTGTAACTTTGCAGGACACGAGCATTATGATGAATTCGGTATTACAGACAAAGGCGTGCTCAATGTCGTAGTGCAAAACGGCACATACTGGGATGCTCACGGTGATATGAGAAGAGTAAAGGGCACAAAGAGCTATGACTGCTTCAACGTAGTGGGAATAGACACAGAGCTTGGACTTCTTAAAATAATAAGAATCGGTGCGGATGTTGACCATTATATGAGAAAGAAAACAGCACTTTGCTTTGACTATGTAAATAAGAAGATAATTTCCGAAGTATAAAATAAAGGGGAATCGGTATGGATACGATTACATTAACAAAAAAACTTAATATGAAAAAGCAGTATGATATCATTGTATGCGGTGGCGGTGTTGCGGGTGTTGCGGCAGCGGTTACTGC
>JAZRHF010000178.1:0-7214 GCA_045644565.1 Clostridia bacterium
GTGCCTCCTTAAAGAAGTTTTTAATTATTATACCACACAATGTTTCAATTGCCAACATTTTTTTATTATATTTCGGGGGTTGTTATTGTAACGGTTTGGGTTTCTCCGTCCCAGGAAACGTTGTATCCCAGCTGTTCAGATATAAATCTTATGGGAATAAAGGTTCTCGAATCCTTTATAACAGGGAAATTTAACATTGTATGGCGCACTTTTCCGTATGCCGAAGTATCGGCATATACCATCTTACTCCAAATCTGAAGATATATCTTTTGTATTCCTTTTTCTATTGTGACGGTTTGAGTTTCTCCGTCCCAGGAAATGGTTGCGCCCATTTCTTCAAGCAAACCCCGAAGAGGAATAAGAGTTGAGCCGTTTACAATATAAGGTGCAACATCAAGCTGCTTTTCATATGCTTTTTTACCCTTCTCAACTCCGATTATATTTGAATTGATTTTAAGTGTGTATTTTTCCTTCTCCTGACCATATTCGAGTAAGGATTCGTAATCCTGCCATATACTAATATCTGCACATGAGGCTCTTCCCGCCTCAAAATCTGTGATTTCAAATTCAATGTATCTTGCAGTAACCGCTTCAGGCATTTTGAAATAATGCTCGCCTAAAGACTGCTCAACAGTCACGTTTTCCAAAGCAGCGGTCCAGTCTTCTCCATCTTCGCTTATCCATATATTAACATTTTTCCATAAGCCGTGATGATCCTCAGTCTGTCTCGGCAGATAGCTGATCTCTGAGAACTTATTTACTCTTCCAAGATCAACCTTTAAGCTTATACTTGTACCCTTTGTAACAGCTTCAGTCTGCCAGAAACTTTCTCTTGAGGAATCAATAACACATCCTATTACATGCTCTCCCCAAACAGGAGTTTCGGAGAAAACTCTCATTTCAGACTTTTGTATGGGATAGAGCTTGTTCTTTTTTTCGTTTTCTGCAAATGCATCAAAGGTAACAGTTTCTTTTTCCTTGTTTTCCCCTAAAAGATAAAGCTCTGCCAATGTTCCGTATGTACCATAGGATGCCACAACTTCAATTTTTACTTTTTTTACCTTGATGTTGGAGTTATACAAAAGCTCGTTTACAGAGGGATTTGTTTCTGTTTCATAACCTTCGGTAAGAAGGAAGTATTCCCCATCGTCACTTTCAGATACATAAACGTTAGTTGAAATAAAGCGACCGCTTTGATTATCCTGTCTCGGAATAAATATAACACCTGAAATCGTTTCAAGTTCAGGAAGCACAACCTCTATCTCATAAGGAAGGCCATCCTTTTTTGTTATAGTCGTTCCCGATGCTGCATACCAGGAGTGCCAGTGAGTTTTTGTATCACCATCTGAAATATTTCCGATAGTATTGCTGTTAAGTTCGGAGTTAACGGATAACTTCCAGCCCTTTCTGGAAATTGACTTTACACCGTTTTTGGCGGTGTAAAATTCTTCCGATTTCTGATTTTGGGCCGCATCCTCTTCGATTCTCTTACTTCCGGTAAGGAATGAAATTTCAGCAGCAGTAGCGTGACCTGCATAGCCTTCGGTTGAGAGAATTTTTATATATCTTGTCTCAACATCACCCCAGGAGCCGATTTTCGCAGACATATCTGAATAGTCGCTTCTGTAATCGAATGCCCCGGTGTAAATTTTCTCAAAATCCGTACCGTTTTCCGAAGTATGTATCTCGTAACCTGATATTACACCTGATTTATCGTTTGTTCTTCTCTGATATATCCATCCGGACACTTTAATTCTTTCTCCGAAATCAACGGTTATGGCGTGGTTGTTTCTCTGCCACTGCATTCCGCTTTCCGTAACCTCATAGAAAGAATGATACATTGTTTTTTCGTTTCCGTCAAAGGCAAGCGCAGGACCCATAGAGGCAACGTTGTCGCTGGCGGTAATTACCCAGGATGCTTCCTTTGTTATAATGCTTCCGCCAACCTCATCAAGAGAAACGCTGTTTATTTTCGATGCTTCTTCAGCCTTTTCTGTTTCTTTGGCAACATATATTTTTCCGCTTCCGTTTTTAGTGCCGCTTGTTCCCTGAAGGAAAGTTATTTCAGGCGCTGTAAAGTGTCCTGCATAGCCTTCGGTTGAAACGAGCTTTATTGCTCTCATATTAGTATCGCCCCAGGATGCTGACTTTACTGATGTGTCGGAATAGTCTTCGCCGTAATTAAATGTGCCTTTATAAATTTCTTTAAAATTAACGCCGTCATCAGATGAATAAATTTCAAAGGCTGTCATTACGCCTGATTTATTGTCTTTTCTCGCCTGATAGGTAAAACCTGATACATTTATGGTCTTTCCGAAGTCAACGGTTATGGCGTGGCCGTTTCTTTCATAGTTCATTGTTCCGTCGGGGTTTACCTGATAGAATGAATGGTACATGGTTTTTTCGTTTCCATCAAAGGCAAGTGTCGGCAGTCCCCCCGGATAGTTATCGGTTGCTGTAATTTTCCAGGAAGAATCCTTTGCAATGGCATTACCTTCTGCAGATGCAGTAAGTCCAAGAGACAAAAGCATAGCGAGTGCGAGTATTAAAGATATTATTTTTTTCATAGCTTTTGCCTCCTTTAATTAAAATTTGCTTTTGCGGCATTTACGCCGGATGTGCTGAGCGAATCATATCCAATGGCATAAACCCCGTCGCCTGCAATAAACAAATTCCATCCGTAGATATCGGATATAAGTGTAAGAGGAATATATACCGTTCCGTTTTCTGCTATCACGGGATGTGAGAGCTTATTAAGCTTTCCGTTTACTCTTGTTTCAGTGCTGCCCACTGCAGTTGCTGTCCAGATGTAATCTGTTACTTCTTTTTCATTATCGGAAAGTCTGTAATTGTGAGTAAAGAGCATATTATAAAATGCATCATATTCTGTTCTGGATGTTCCAAAGCCCATAGCTTTATCAAAGCTTTCAGCAGGAATATAAAGTGTTCCGTCCTTTTCAAAGGCTGATACACCGGGGTTTTGCGGTGCAAGGTCGCACTTTCCGCCGTTTACAAACATTTTATCGGAGCCTGCCTTAAATACCGCTGTATTTTTAAGCGAAGCTCTTTCCGCATCTGTCAAAGAAACCTGTGCAATTTCGCTGTAACGGTAATTAAAACGTCCCATAGGTGCAACGCATCCGTCAATGTAGAAATCAAGTATATCTTTTGTTTCAACGTTGTCCGTCCACTTGAATTCAAAGTCAAGTGTTCCGGTAAGGTTAATTGTTGCACGGGAAATTTTATAAACTATAATCTTATCGGTAATTTTATATTCCGCATTGCCGATTTCGCTTCTTGTGCCGTCTGCTGTAAGAGCATATACCTTTGTTCCTGTAACCACAAAGTCATAGCCTTCCCAGCCGGTTTTATGAAGTCTATCTGAATCTATGTAGAGGTTCATAAAGGATGAGTCTCCCTCGCCCTTTAATGTCTCTTCACACTCTGCCATAAAGTAAAGATATTCACTGTCTCTTGCCGCTTTTGAAATTATGGGATTGTTTCTCATAGTTTCGTTTATATAGCGTACATTGTTAAAGCCCTGATTATCACGGGTGTATGTTCCTTTATCGTTGTAATATGTGGGGGTAACACCTTCCCATGCTGAAATGTCGGATAAATCAATTGTTACCGCACCTGATGCTTCGGGAAGCTTTTCCGCACCCTTAAAGCGTCTTACCGCGTCTACTAAATAGCAGTAGTAAAGGTCTTTAAGTTCACCCTTTGAGGGCTCCATATCACGGCTTCCGTTATCGTCAAACTGGTCAGGGAAAGCGTTTGGTGTTCCGCCCCAGGACTGATATCTTCCTGCACGCCATTCGTTCCAGCCCGTGATGAACATAAACTCGGGATCCACTTCCAATGCACGGGATAACTGTTCACGGAAGAAGTACCCCTTCTTCTTGCCCTCACCGCTCTTGTCATCTCCAAGACCTGTTGTATAGCCTCTGCCTGTTACATATTGGTCGTTCATTGCAACCTTGGAGCCTGATATATATGAGAAGTTTGCACTTACGCCTACCGTAACCTGCTCAAAAGTACCGTCGCCGTTGTCGCCGAACTTGTTCTGTGGGTACATTTCAAGCCATCCCCAGTGGTTTTCCTTTGTTGAGCCTGTGTTATATGAAGGCTGTCCCGGTCTGAAAGTGAAGAAATCAAGCATTTCGTTCATAATCTCTGCATCAAGCTCATCGCCTTCGACAGGTTTTAAGTGGTCGGGGTGTGCCATTACAACAGGCTTTCCTTCCCACATAAACCAGAGGTCTGAATATTTACCGTCCTTATATGCACCTGAATAAAGACGCTTTAAATTAAGCTTTCCTTCTTCAACCGATTCCGAGAAGTTACACATAAAGGCAACCTTTGGCACATCATTTCCTGCCTCAAGTGAGTCATAAAGTGCCTTAAAAAGAACCTCATACTGTCCTCTCCATGTACTGTGGCCGTTTGTAGCATCAAAGAAAAGTGCATCAACACCTGCATTTTTAAGCATAGTCGCATGCTTTCTCATTACCCAGTAGTCTGTTCCCGAATAAAAGCCGAAAAGAGGCTCATTCCAGTAAAAATCAACGCTGTTTGTGGGCCACAATCTGTTGTTATAATCGTATTTTGCTTCGGGATGTATTTTAATAAATTCCGTATTGTTAAAAGCCTTCTGGTATTCGGAAGGTCTTCTCATATGCCAGGTCCAGTAAAAGATACCAACCTTTTTGCTTTCGTCAAGAGGACCAACCTCTTCAAAATCAGCAACCCTTACTCCATAATCGTCGGTAAGTGCCCAGGTTGAAGAATGGGTATTCTGATATTTGCTTCTGTCAGCAGGAACGTAAGTTCCGTCATACACATCGCTTGAAAACGTTACATCCTTTATAAATGTACCGCTTGCACTTAAATAGCTCATTATATATACATCGTGTACGCCGTCGGTTTTTTCAATGCTTCCTGAAAACACCTTATCAACGCCTGATGCACTTGTATCGATGTTTATTGTTCCTATTGCCTTTCCCGTTGGCGAATCAAGTCTTATAAAAAGATAGTCTCCGTCATAGCCTGTATCAGAATCCGCATAGTGACTTGTTACGGAAACTGAATTAATTCCCGTAAGGTCAACATTTTCAAAACCTATATATCCGTATTCCTTTGAAAATTTTGTATATTCGGCAACAACCGGAGCATCTTGTCTCACTTTTGCATCATTTGCCTTATATGTCACATCCGAAGCAAAAACGCTCAAGGGCATCATCGACATAATAAGAAGGCAAGTAATTATGATTTTTAATGCTTTTTTCATTTTATTCCCAATCCTCCCACTTCCATTCATCGTACCAGTCGATAAATACCATACCGTTAGGATGTTCCTCGGAAGGCTCAACGAATCTTAAAGGAAGCCATACATAGTTTGCCTCCATTGTTTTTTCAACAACCTCTTTGTGCTTTGCAAGAAGCTCACGGCAACGATCCGAATTTCTTTCGTCGGAGAATAAAAGATTGAACATTTCTTCATAGCGTTCATACGGAATATCCATATAATCGGGAAGCCATCTGTCAGCGCAGGCAATGTATAAATCCTTCTTTCCTTCAACCTTGAATATCGAAGAAATTTGCGAATGGAAGCTTGTGTTTGTTTCGTCAGTCGGATGAGGGTTGCCAAGTACGGTGAAAGGTCCGTGATAGGTATCGGCTATAGCAACCTCGGAAGGATTGGGGTAATACCCTGTTGTTCCCGATGTTACAAGATAGTGCTTGTAATTACGGGTAAAGTGTGCCGTTGCCTCTCTTACATAAGGCGGATGAGGATGCGGAAAATGAGTTGAATAATAGCCTGTCACATCGGTGTAATCGGGCGTAAGATCAGCACAGATTGTTTCGCTGTGTACCCTTTCGAAATAATAATATCCCTTTCCGTCGGGAGCAACAACCAAATCAAAGTCTCCTGCACTCATACCGAGAGGACGAAGTCCCTTCTTCACCATTTCATAAGGACCTGTAATTTTATCTGCAGTAAGAACGGTTTCCGACTGCGTTCCGTCCTTTTGCATAATTTTCAGCCAGCAAACATATTTTTTCGTTTCTTTATTGTAAATTATATGCGGTCTGTCCATGCAGGCTGTGGGATGAAGAGGCGATGTTTCGTCTTCCAAATCTGGAGGTATTATAATCCCCAAATCTTCCCAGTTATATAAATCCTTGGAGCTGTAGCACTTAACGCCCCAATGCCATATTCCGTTTTTGCCGTCGGTTTTCTCCTTGTTTTCGCCGTAGAAATAATATGTTCCGTCAATATATATTACAGAACCTCCGTGTGCCTGAATTCTGTTTCCGTTTGTATCGAGCCATACCTGCCCGGGTTTAAAGCTTGTGTATTTTTCCATTACATTTCCCTCCGTTATTTATTTTATTAAATTTTATCACAATTCTTTTTTCCTGTCAACGAAAAGCGGCGTTTACCTCTATGTAAACGCCGCGTAATATTATTTCGTAATTGTAATTGTCCTTGTCTCGCCGTCCCAAGCCACGTTATAGCCAAGCATTTCAGATACAAAGCGTACGGGTATAAAGGTTCTCGAATCCTTGATTCTCGGAGCAGATGTAAGCGTATACATCGTAAGTCCGTAAACGGGATCATCAACGTAAACAAGCTTATTCTGAATCTGAAGTTCAATTTTCAAGGAATCCTTTGTTACCGTGATTGTCTGTGTATCGCCGTCCCAGGCAATTTCGGCACCCATTTCTTCAAGTAAGCCTCTTAAAGGAATAAGAGTGGAACCTGCAGATGTGATATAAGGCTCAACGTCGATAGTCTTTGTATAACTCTCGCCGCCCTTTTCCACCTTGATGTCCTTGGAGCCTACCTGCATAACGAAGGAACCTCCGTCGCCACTTTCCATTTTTTGACTATAATTCTGCCAGAAGGAAATCTCCGCACAGCTTACACGGTATGCATTGTATTTGGTTATTTCAAACTCAACATAACGTGCCTTTACGGGATTGTCAAGGTAAATAAATTTCTCGTCAAGATTTCTCGTGGGGAAGCTGTAATTTTCAACCAAGGGAGTATAATTTTCTCCATCCTCACTTGCCCATATACTGAATTCCAGCCAATAACCGTGCATATCGGCAGACTGTCTCGGAGTTATGGAAATTGCAGAAAAGGTCTGAACTTTTCCAAGGTCGGTTGAAAGGATTACAGGCTCTGTTCTTCCGCTTAAATCATC
>JAZRHF010000179.1:0-19066 GCA_045644565.1 Clostridia bacterium
CAGATATTTTGAATTCTGGCGAGTATTTTTTGCTTCTTTGTCCTTTTTTCCCCATAAAAATATGCACCTCCAAAAGTGTCTAACTTTTGGGGTGCATATCAAATGCCTCACAGTGTTTTTTTATTTAAGAGTTGCACACAAGGGATAATGATCTGATAAATAAATTCCGTTTTCTGCATCTTCCCATACGGTGAGCTTTTCAAAATCGGCAAAAAGACCGTCGCTCAAATATATGTAGTCAATTTTCGCTTCGCTCTGTCTTCCAAAATCGTGGAATGTGAAAAGAAGTCCCTTTGTAACATCCCTCATTCCGGGAAAACTTTCGCAAAGAGCTATTGTTTCTTCCGATTCTTTTGCGTTAAAGTCACCCAAAATAACAAATTCCATAGGATATTTTTCATTTAAGGACTTAACTGTATCAAGAACCATTTTCATTCCCATAGCTCTTACAGCAGGAGTTCTTTCATCAAGGTGAACATTAAATATTCTCATCATTTTGCCGTCGGCTTTTCTTCTTACAGTTGTAATGTTAAGTGTTCTGGGGCAAGGGCTCTGACCCTCGAATTTGCTTTCGGGCATATAGGGATCGGGTCCTATCCAGAGTACCTCGTTCCCCACAAGCTGAAGTGTATCGTTTTTAACCGCTGTAAAAACGCCTTCGGAATTATATGTAACGGTTCTGCCGTGACCTGTAATTGTATATTCGGGAAAAACTCTCTGCATAAACTCGAGAGACTCGGGAACCATTTCCTGAAATGCAATTATATCGGGCATTTCCTTTTTTACCTTGTCGTAAATCATACCTGCTCTGTTAATAAAGCTGTTTATTCCGTCCCCGCGATAGCGGTAGCGGATATTGAATGTTACTATATTAAATGACATAAAAAACCTCCTAATTATTAAATTTCTTTTATTATATCTTCTTATCGTCAGCGTGTCAATATACACTTTTTAGCTTAAAGTCGGAAAAACGTATGTTTCCCTTTACAAAATGCAATTGCACCGTATTATATTCTTGACTTTTTTAATTCCTTCCGTTAAAATTGAAATACAAAAGGAGGTTTTACAATGATTAAAACATTTTCTGTAACAGATTTTGGTGCTGTTCCGAATACAGATAATCTTCAGACCGAAAAAATACAGGCAGCTATTGACGCTTGTTTCTCTGAGGGTGGTGGCGAAGTTATAATTCCCGAAGGGATATTTTTAACAGGCTCAATCCGCCTTCGTTCAAATGTAACTTTACATTTATTAAAAAATGCCTGCCTTAAAGGTTCAAGAAACCCCGAAGATTACTATTCTTCCTATATAGATGATAAAATCGAACCTGTTCCCGAAGAATGGATTACAGACGGACTCTGGAACCGCTTCGGACCGAACTGGACAAGGGATTACCGTTTTATGCGCCTTCCCGGAAGTCGCTGGAATCACGGCCTTATTAAGGTAATAAACGCCGAGAACATCGCCATAATAGGCGAAGAAGGTTCCGTAATTGACGGAAGCGACTGCTTTGATGAAACCGGCGAAGAAGAATACAGAGGCCCCCACCTTATAAATATGTGGTATTGCAAAAATATCCGCTTCGAGGGTTATACTGCAAAGGACAGCGCAAACTGGGCGCATTGCATTTACTTCTCGGAAAACATCACCATGAGAAAAGTTACCGTTTTGGCAGGTCACGACGGAATACATACCACAGTTTGCAGTAACATCATCATTGAGGACTCAGAGTTTTACACCGGAGACGACTGCATAGCAGGTTTCGGAAACCTTAATGTACTCGTAAGAAACTGCATTATCAATTCAGCTTGCAGTGCCTTCCGTTTCGGCGGAACCAACGCTTTAATCGAAAACTGCCATATGTATGGTCCCTGTAAATATCTGTTCAGAGGCTGTCTTACAGAAGAAGAAAAGCGTAACGGCATAAAGCCCGAGCTTGAAGGTCACAGAAACAATATGCTTTCTGCTTTCACCTATTATTCGGACTTTTCCTTCGAAATCCCCTATACCCCGGGAAATATTATAATCAAAGACTGTAAAATTGATTATGCTGACCGCTTTCTGCATTTCAATTTCTCCGGAAATGAGCCCTGGCAGAGAAACCGCCCCTTAACATCCATCACTTTCGAAAACATTGAAGCAACTGATATTTCAATGCCCTTAACCGCTTATGGTGATGCCGAAGATAAAATAGACCTCTTATTTAAAAACGTGTCTATTTCAATGCGTGAAGGCTCTGAAGATGCCCCCCTGTTCCACGTAGGCAACTTTAAGAAGCTGACACTTGAAAACTTTACCGTAACCAACACAAATGCGCCTTGTTTGGTAAGAACCTGGACAGATGACAAAGTGGAACTCTTAAACGTCAATGCCCCCTTAAAGGAAGAAGATATGGTTAAAAAAGCAGAGGTTGCATTTTCTGCACGTCCCATATGAAGCTCACCCCGGAAATTATTTTCCGGGGTATTTTTATGCTCATTTCTGCATAAAAAATTCCACCATTGCATATAGCTTGTCAAGCCCCCTCTCTAAATATAATGCTTTTTACTTTATATGACAAAATCCGCCTAAAAGCCCCTGTTTCAAGGCTTTCGGGAGTTTTCCACAACCCATGTATTTACCCACCTTTTAGATGTGGAAAAAGTGGATAAAGTTGTTGATAAGTGTATTTACGGGGGTTTTAGCGGTGGACAATACATCTTTAAAAATATCTTTAGATTATTTTTAGATTACGATATATTATGCATGAATAAATTATTATACACGTTTACCAATTTTTGACAAAATTTGTTTTTTACAAATAAATATTTGTTTTAGCTATTTACTTATGCCTCCTTTTATTGTATCATATAAAGAAAGGAGATGATCCCTTTTGAAGACATCAATTGAGATAAGCAAAAAAGAATATTATTCGGAAATAAGCTCCCTCGCCGTACCTGCTTTTTTGGAAAAGCTGCTGCTTACTTTAGTCGGACTTGTTTCAACCGTAGTTATCGGTAAAGCCGTGGGAAGTGAGGCTATGTCCTCATTAACTGTTGCAACCACGGTTAATGATATACTCCAAAGCGTTTTTATAGGTTTCGGTTTCGGAGCCTCTATAATAATCGCAAGAGAAAAAGGCGGTTCAAAATCATTTATCAACAACGCTACCTTAAACTCCATTTACTTAAACGCCGCTTTCGGATTTCTTTTGAGTATATTTTGTATGCTGTTTCTGAAAGGAATTTTGGGATTTATGTTTTCATCGAAAACAGCAGAAGTAACAGAAGGTGCTCTTTCCTACCTTTATACCATATTGCCTTTTTCCGTAGTCGCTTCTGTTGACGTTTCCGTTTCTTCCTGCCTCCGAGGTGCTCACGATGCCAAAACACCCTTTTATGTTACAGCAGGTGTAAATGTTATAAACGCCGTTTGCTGCATAATATTTATAGGCTTTTTTAAGCTTGGCATAAAGGGCGCCGCAATATCTTACATAATATCCACATTAACGGGATGCATAATAAGAATTGCTCTTTTATTCAGGAAAGACTCGGTTATACCTCTTAAATGCTTCAGCAAGCCCGACCTTACCATTATGAAGCGAATTTTGAATGCCTCGGTATCTTCAACGCTTCAGGCTTTCTTTATAAACTTTGCATTCCTCGGCGTTCAGGCTGTAACCTCGTTAATCGGTGCTGTTGCTATGGCAGGCTATCAGATAGCAAACAACATATTAAAGCTCACCTACTGTATAACACACGGTGTGGAAGCGGCACAGATAACTTTAGTCGGTAACGCTCTTTCCGTAAACGATGAAAAAAGGGCAAAAATATATTCCTACAAGCTTTTACAAACCTCGGAAGCGGTGTGCCTTATCTGGGCGGCAATTATGTTTATATTTGCCCCCGCTTTTGCAGGAATCTTTTTAGGCTCCGGGGATGGTGAAACATTAAATTCCGCAGTTACTCTTCTTCGCATACTCTGCTTTACAGTTCCCTTTACCACATATTATCAAAGCTCCCAGGGAACGCTCAAGGTAGGCGGAGAAACTGCCGCAATTGTTACATCAAGTATGCTTGGTCCCTGGGCTATAAGAATCCCTCTTGCCTACCTGATAGTAAAATTAATCGAAAGCGGCACTTTGTGGAATGCATCGGAAGGATTCTTTTCCGCCATACCCATCGTTTATCCCTTTGCCAAAACTGTTCTCACAAACGGTATAACAGGACTTATTACAGGTCTTTTTGCCGACTATATAATGAGAACTCTGGTTTACGGAATAAGGCTTCACAAAGAAAAATGGCTTTTTAAGAAGCTTTGAAAAAAGCCCCGGAATCACTTTAAGATTCCGAGGCTTTTTCTTTTCCTGTATTCGCTTGGCGAGATTCCTTCAATCTCACGGAAATTGCGGTTAAAGCTTGCAAGAGAAGAAAATCCTGATCCGAGAGCCACATCAACCATTGAAACTCTTTTGGCTGTTTCTGAAATAACTTCCTTTGCAAAATTTATGCGATAGGAGGAGAGCAGTCTCCTGAAATTCATATTGGTAACGGTATGAAGAGTGTATGACAAATACTTCTCGTTATAGCCAAGCTTTTTCGCCAGGTCGGAAAGCGTTATATTTTCACGGAAATTATCCGAAATAAAATTTATCGCTTCCTGGATAAGCGCTCCGTTTTCACTTTTCCGCTCTGTCCATACAATATTTTTCTCTGCATCGCCGCATAGTTCATAAAGCAAGGATGCAATATTCAGATAATCCCTGCGATTCACTCTTAAGAGCTTTTCTGTCCATAGCGTTTTGTCGCTTACTTTGTATACCGGATATTCCGGAAGCGAATTACCTATCTTATCAAAAAATATAGGAATAAAGTCATTTGAAAATATGACACCGCACACCGAATTTTCTTTTTCACTTATATATTCATGTATGCGGTTAGGGAGAACTATCACAGCCTCCCCCTCTTTCACGTCATACCTTTCACCGTCCATCTTAACCGTTAAGCATCCCGACTTAACATAAATAACTTCAGTAAAGTCGTGAAGATGTGCCGCCATATAATAGTTTTCGGAATAAGCACTGTGAAAATGATATTTTTTGCCGGAATTCTGATTCTGATATACTATCATACGTACCCCTCCAAACTGAAGCATTTATGGAAAACCGAACCTTTTTCGCTGATTTTCGCAATAAAATCTAACTTTTTGATTGTATTATACCGTTTTTTTATTAGAATGTCAATCGCATTTATGATATACTTTAAACAAACAGGTTAATATTTTGACCAAAGGAGGAATAATTTTGAAAAAACTACTTGCTTTACTATTGGTTTTCATTATGCTTATGCCTTCTTTTTCCTTTGCTGAAGGAAGAGAATACACTGCAGCCGATATAACAATAAATGAAGGCTTAAAAGTATCGGAAAACCGACTCACCCACTTAAAGAGAGGAGAATATTTCGGCATTAACGGTGTGGACCTTACCGGAATAAAGTCAATTTCTCTTCTTGTATCCTCAGACACGGATGCAAACGGTGAAACAATTGTGATAAAAGCCGACAACCATCTTTCAGGACAGGTTTTAGGTACAATCACAATTTCCGGAAAACACGAAAGTGAGCTTTTAACCACATCCGTTTCCGGCTCTTTAAGCGGAAATCACGACATTTACTTTAAGGGGCTCTACGGAAGAGATAACTACGCTATGGATGTATTTATAGAAAAAGTTATCTTTTCAACCGATGAATATGAAAAACCGGACCCCAAAAAAGAACAGGTTCCCGATTCTGCCGTGAAGGATTTTTATCTCGACACCTGGGTTTCAACGGACAATATGGGACGAAAGGTTGCAGATTTTGAGGAGGCAGGTCCCGTTAAGGAAGGAACAAGAGAGCTTGCCGTTCTTTACTGGAACTGGTTCGGTCACGGCAGGGACTCCTACGGTATATTGGAGCATTTAAGAGCTGCTACCCCTGAAGCTATGGATGATTATTATCATCCCGCCTGGGTAAAAGACGCTATGTACTGGTGGAGCGAGCCTGTGTTCGGAGTTTACACATCGCAGGATTACTGGGTTTACAGAAAGCACGCAGAAATGCTTTCCATGGCAGGAGTTGACGCAATATTTTTCGACTATTCAAATTCCGGCGTTGTATTCTCCTCTGCTGTTGAAGTTCTTGCAAGCGCCTTTCGTGATGCAAAAAAAGCCGGCGTTAAGGCACCGAAAATCTCCGGCATGTATGCAATCGGTGACAACTCTGAAACCAACATAATAGGTTTATCTGCCACCTATCACATTTTCTTCACGGAAAACGACTATTCAGACATCTGGTACTATATGGACGGAAAGCCTATGGTCTACACCTACAACAATGCAATGCGCTCTGTCGAAGCCGGCGATACCTATGAAGCAGAGCTTGCTAAAACATTATCGGAATTTTTCACATACAGAAAGAGCAGTTCAAGAAACGTATACACTCCTGCTCCCAACGGCTCGGATTACGAGGACGAAACCTGGTTCTGGCTTGAAAACTTTCCCCAGCCCGTAAGAGGTACAACGGAAAACGGCAGACCTGCCTTTGTGGTTGTGGGCGCAGCAATAAATCAGTCCACAATCTACGGCACCGGAGTAACCGGAGTTTTATCAGATCCCTATTCCAAGGGCAGAGGCTTTTCCGAGGTATTCGGTGAGGACTATTCCGATAACGGCAAGAGAATGGGCTATTTCTTCCGTGAGCAGGCAGCTTTAGCATTGGAAGCCGATCCCGAATTCATTCTTGTTGACGGCTGGAACGAATGGCGTGCTTCAAGATTCTCCTCCTACGGTGTTTTCTCCGGCGGAAACATCTTTGTTGACAGCTTTGATTCTGAAAACAGCCGTGACTTTGAGCCTTCAAAGGGTCCCTTAAAGGATGACTATTTCAATATGTTAGTGGATTTCGGAAGAAAATACAAAGGCGTTCGCCCTGCACCCGTAGCCAGCGGCACAAAGACTATTGATATGGCGGGCGATGCAACTCAATGGAACACCGTAGGCCCCACCTTCTATAATTTCGACCAGAGCTATGAACGAGATTCTTTAGGCTTTTATGCGCCCGGCACCGAGGAACAGGTACATTATACCACAAAGGTGAATAACGCCATAATGACAGCAAAGGCAACCTTTGACGGAGAAAACATATACTTCCTTGCCAAGACAAAGGATGCCATAAAAGACTCCGAAGGTCACATGAACCTTTATATCAATGCCGACAGAAACTATGCAACAGGCTGGGAAGGCTATGACTATGCCGTAAACCTTTCAGGCATCGGCGCTATCTCGAAGTTCGAAGGCTCTGCCTTCAATCCTTCTTCCCTTGGCGACGTAACATATAAGAAAGATGCAAACTATATTATGATTGCCGTTCCGAGAGCTTTAATCGGTGAAACCGGTACGGTTGACCTTGAGTTTAAGTGGACGGACGGAATTAAAAACGAAGGCGATCTTTTAGCCTTCTACGAAACAGGCTCATGCGCTCCCTACGGTCGTTTTAACTATCTTTTCACGGAAACAGAGCAGACAACGCTTTCCGATACAGAAAGAAACGCACTTAAGGGCACATCTGTTATTATGGCAGGCGCTGACAATATGATCGTGTCAGGTGCTAAAATGAAGATTTACGAGCCCGATACAAGGGTTAAGGCATACGAAGCAAACGGAACGCTTTATGTACCCGGCGATTCACTTCTTGAAATACTCGGCTATGGCAGAAGCAAGGTTGAATATGATCCTGCTTACAACAGTTATTTCATTTATTATTACGAAATGAACGACGCCCTCACCGAAGTTACAACCAACCGCTTTTTAATGAGCGTTTTGGATTCGGAAAGTGTATATGTTGACGGAAAGACGCTTTCCTTAAGTGCACCCGTAACATCAAAGGACGGAATAATTTACGTTCCCCTCTCCCTTTTATCCGAGGCCTTCGGATTTACGGTAACAAACATCGGAAACGGCATTTATACAGTTTCAGAAACTACACCCGATGTAAATCTTATCACATCCATATCGGGACATCTTAATTAAAGGAGGCGAAGATTATGAAAAAAGCAATATCATTTATTCTCACATTTATAATGGTTTTATCGTTATTCACAGTTTCATCCTTCGCCGAAGACACAATGCCCGACAGCTCCACAACGGTTATGGCAAAGGAAGGGATGCCCCCCATTATGTCAATCACCGGGCTTCCTACGCTGGACAGAACTCTCTGGTCCGTTACTGTAAGTACCACCCGTCCACGCTGTGCCGAAAGATTACTCGACGGTGACGACAAAAGCTTCTGGCATTCAAACTATATGGATGAAGGCGGTGTTGTTTACAAAAAGGATCTTGCTCCATATACTCTGGAATTCACCTTTCCCGAAGCAAGCGATCTTTCAGGCTTCATCCTTATCCCCCGTCCCGACGGCGGCACCGGAAAAATAACAGACCTTTATTTTGAAGCTTCCGAAACAGATTCAGGAGAATTTGAAAGAATTACCAAAGACATAACCTTAGGCACTCACAACAAGGAAATAATTCTTTCTTCCAACATTAAGGCAAAAAGAATCAAAATGACTATTCTCGCAGGTAACAAGGGCTACGGCACACTGGCTGAATTTTATGCCATAGCAGCGGACAGTAAAAAAACCACTGCCTCCTACAGCGATGTGGCAAAAGAGGACGTTTCACTTCCCATAGATAAAACCGTTACGGGAAAAGCAGCCGACAATCAGACTCCCGTTAAAGCTCTTAACGGACTTTCCTCCGTTGACAGAACAGGCTGGATTGTAAAAGTAGACTCCGCCCGCCCCAACACTGCAGTAAGAATACTTGACGGTGACAAATCCTCCTACTGGCACTCAAACTTTGAAACCGCAAACGAGGCTGTTGTTTCCTCGGACGAAGCCCCCTTCACCCTTGAATTTATTCTTCCCGAGGCAACGGAAATTTCAGGCTTTATAATGTTTCCGAGAACCGACCTTAACATAGGAAGAATTGCGGCGGCATACTTTGAGGTTGCCGAAAGCGACACCTCGGAATATTTCAGAATTACCGACGAGCTTTCCTTTGAGACAAGCACAAATCAGCAGGAGGTTACCTTCGCTTCAAACATTAAAGTAAAGAAGATTAAAATGACCATAACAAACGGAAGTAACGGTAAAGGAACACTCGCTGAGTTTTATGCCATAGAAAAGAGCGATGATTACAACACCGTAAGCTTTGAAGAATTTATGGAAAACGAAAAGCAAAATAAGCTTTACGTCGTTGATAAATCCTCCATTGTTGTAGAGTGCGACTATCCCATTTGGTCAACCAACAACATTGCCAAGGTTACAGACGGTCTTACCACAAGCATATGGCAGACAGCCTCATTTGACGAACCTTATGCGCCTCCGATTTTGGTTGATTTCGGAAAAGTTCAGAAAATCGTGAGAATGGACTATACTCCTCGTCAGACAGAGGACTATGACGGCTTCTGGTATACCTATGACGTATACGGAAGCGTTGACGGTGAAGATTGGTTTGAGATAAAAACAGGCGTTACCAACGAAAAGAGTCTTCTTACCCACTCTCTCACCTTTGACAGCGAGATAAGCGTCCGCTATATAGAAATCAACGTAACCAAATTCCACAACAGAAGAGTTTCCTGCGCAGAGCTTACCTTCTATCAGACGAGAGCTGCCTATGAGGCATCAGGCGCAGGAGCCTTCGGAAACTATGAGCTTCAGATAGGCTCAAATATAATCAAGGCGGAAAAAGGCGAAGAAGCCTATGAAAAAACGATGGACGTTGCCCCCTACATTGTTGGCGGCACCACCCTTATCCCCTTAAGAGGCTTGCTTGAAGAAATGGGTGCTGAAATTTCATGGGACGGCGAAAAGAGCGAAGTTACCATAAAGGCTCAGAACAAGGAAATCAGGCTTCAGATATGGAACAGACGTGTATACGTTAAAGATAATCGCTACGGAAACATTATGTATACCCTTTTAACCTACCCCGTGATAAAGGATTCACGTACATTCATTCCCTTAAGATTTGTATCCGAGCAGCTCGGTTATAATGTAGAGTGGATAGCCGATACTCAAACCATAAAAATAACAGCTCCCGAAGAATAAGAAAAAGCAGATGCAATTAAAAATTGCATCTGCTTTTTTATTAAAATACACTTTATACCAAATTAAGTCTTCTTGCCGCATATACATAATTAAGCATACAGCTTGAATACCATTCGGAAGACTTTGTGGGAACGCCTGTTATGGGGTCAATTTCCTGTGCAAGTTTTATTTCGTCATAATATTCTGTCCAGCTTTCAAGCCACTTGGAAAGTATGTATTCATAGTCTTCTCCCCATCCGTAATAGTCCATCCAGCGGGAGCAACGAAGTACAATAAGTCCCTGAGTGTAGTAGCCCCAGCAATTAAAGTCCTTGTGACCTTCAACGGAAGGATCATTTATCGCCATTGACGGGAAGGGATAGTTTGTCCAGAATTCTTCGGGATTTTTAATGTGCTCCTTATAAATTCTTTCTATTACTTCCTTGTCTTCTTCCTTATCAAGCACCTTTTCAAGGAAAAGATGGAAGATGGTGCTTGACTTATACTTACGCTTATTTCCGTTTCTGTCTACATCGTAGAAGAATGCATCCTTTTCGTCATAGCAGTGCTCAAAAAGCTTTTTCTTTACTTCTTTTGCTGAATCCTTCCATGCCTTTGCTTCATCCTCTTTACCTAAGATTTCAGCCATTTTGGAAAGAGCAATTTCGTCAGCATAGAAGTTACAGTTCATATCAACCGCAAGAATAGGTGTAATTCCGTCATCGGGGGGAAGCACATCTGCAGTCTGTGTAACGCCGTTTACGGAGTAATTTCCCTTGCACGCCATACCTTCAAGTCTGCCGCTGTTGTCGTGTCCTGTATCAAAACCCACAAACATTTCGATAAGACCTCTGCCGGTGGTCATTCTGTATGTTCTGAACCACTTGTTCCACTTTACTCCGGCATTGTATACCTTTTCAAGGAACGCTGTATCCTTATTCATTTCATAAACCTCAAGAGCTAGTGTCAAAAAGGATACACACTCCTGAATCTGACCGAATCCAACCATTTTTTCAGGAGGAAGATCAGGACGCTTATTTCCGTCCATAACCGTAAAAGGCATCTGTCCGTTTTCTTTTTGGCGGTCTACAAAAAGATTTATTGCGCTCTCTGCTGCTTCTATATAAGCAGGCTCCATTTTCGCAAAAAATACAGAATCGTATGTATGTTCCATCCAGAGACCGGGATACTGCTCGGATATTAAGAAAAGCGGCTTATCCATATCCTTAAAACAGGCAATATGGACATTTTTTATTTTATCCATTACCTCGTTGTAAATTACTTTTACTTTGTCTTTATTTATCATAATAATCTCCTCCCGTAAATTTTACCACTCGCACTCGTAAAGTCCGTCTTCCCTGACCTTTATTTTTGTTCCGTAGGGTTCACACATTTCTTTTAAGTATTCAAAAATTTCTTTGTTGTCACTTCTTCTCGGAAGTCCTCTGTCAGACTTATGACCTTCCATACTCATTTCTATGGGCATCAATGTAAGCTTTTTAAGCTTTGTTCCTTCCGTTTCCCAATAAGGAATTACTGCCCTGAACATTTTCTTATCTGCCATAAGACCGATGGTGAAATCCTTTGAGCGCTGTCTTAAAAGCTCGTGCACCGTTGATTCCGGAGAAAGTCCCTGCTTTCTGAAAAACTCCGCAGGTGCAAATTCCACACTGTATAACTGAAGAATAAAGTCTCCAAGAGAATAGAAAATGGGGCTGTCCTTGTATATTTCAATAGGGCGAAGAAGATGAGGACCGTGCCCGATAACTGCATTTGCTCCCATATCTATACATCTTCTTGCAAAGCTTTCAAGAAATTTTGCAGGCTCTTCTTTTGCACTTCCGCTTATCTGATGACTGTGAACGGAAATCATTATGTAGTCAGCCTGAAGCTTTGCTTCATAAATCGCCTTTTCAACCCTTTTTATATCCTGCTCCATTATTTCCTCTACATGGCGACATTCATCGCCAAGTACAAACTTAAGGGAACCAAGTTCACTCTCGTTATCTTTAAGTTCAGGAATATAGCCTTCTTTGCGGACTATATCCATTCCCGCATTGATGTTTGTCGCCTTTGCAATTCTTTTTATATGCTGAAGCTCTTCTTCGGGAAGCTCCACATACTCTTTAATTCTGAGGCCGTTTATACCGGGTCTTCCCATAACCCTCTCTGTCTGTTCTCCTGCCATCATAGAAGGGTCAAAGCTTGTATTAACGGCAATTAAAGCTACTCTGCCGTTTTTGGTTTCAAGATACTTCGGTGCAGATGCTTCCGCCAGATTTCTTCCCGCACCGCTTTGTATAAGTCCGCTTTTATTTACCGCTTCAAAAGTAAGTTCAAATCCCTTATAGCCAAAGTCCATAGCATGATTGTTATTAAAGCTGGTCATATTGAAGCCGAACTTTTTAAGGTCTTCCAAAACCTCGGGATTGGTTCTTAAATATGTACCTCCGCTGAACTGGGAAACTCCTGTCTCGCCTTCGTGGTTTAATGTTGTTTCAAGATTGAAAAATCTCGCATCTCCCTGCATAATGAAGGGAGCAAGCTCGGAATATCCTTCAAAATCCTCAAAAATTCTCTGCTGAATAATCGCATCTCCTGCTGCAGTAAATTTCATATTTTATTCCTCCGTAAGTATAAGTCCTGTTTTTATTACAAATTCAAGTCCCGGTTTAAGGGATGCTTTTTCAACCCATTCTTCCCTTGTGTGTATCCCTGAGTGGTTGTTTACGCCGATACAAAGTGCGGCGACATTCATCGATAAGGGAATATTGCAATCCGTAGATGCACTCTGAAATCTTACTTTTTTTCCGATGATTTCTTCAATGACGGGAACTATTTTTTCTTTCAAAGCTTCTATCTTGGAAATATCCGTTTTTTCGCAGGGTCTGTCCCCTATTTTTTCAACAATAACTTCTACCTTTTCGTTTCGTGCATCATTGAAAATTTCCTCAAAATTCTTTTCCATAATATCGAGACATTCAAAGTCGGATGAACGGTATTCGCAAAGCATTTTCGCACTCTGCGCAATGGTGTTTATGCTTGTTCCGCCTTCTATTCCTCCCACATTATATGTGGTTATTGCCCCCTCTTTTTCAGGGACTTTTATTTCATAAATTTTTTTGATTATTCCGGAAAGTTTTTCGATTGCATTTTCTTTTCCGAATTCCTGGAAGGAATGACCTCCCTCTGTCTTTACCGTAACATTATAGCGATGCGAGCCCACGCAATGGTCTGCCATAGCGTCAAGATTTGCATCTAAAGAAATGAAGGTTTTTATTCTTCCCTCAAAATCCTTAAAAAGCTGTCTTGTTCCTTTAAGGTTTCCGAGACCTTCCTCGCAGGAATTGCAAACGAACATTATTCCTTTTTCGGGAACTATATTATTTTCAATGTAAAACTTCGCCATCATGGTAAGTACCGCAACGCTTGCCGTGTCATCTGCACAGCCGGGGCAATAAATTTTCTCTTCATCCTCTTTATATGCCATGGGCTCGGTGTCGGGAAAAACCGTATCCGTATGTGCGACGAAAACTGTTATTTTGTTGCTGTTCTCACAGTTTATTGGATAAATCACATTAAGAGCTTCGTCAATATAAACGCCCTTTGCTCCCATATTTTCAAAATATGCCTTTAAGTATTCCGCTCTTTTTTCCTCATGATGAGAAGGTGCGGGAATGTGACAAAGATTTCTTAATAAATCAATCATTAAATCATAATTTTCTTCTGCATATTTTTTTATTTCCATCATACTTTTCCTCTTTCAAGTTTTTTAATGTTCCAAATGCAGGGGCCTATCAAGGTTAAAATCGAAAGTATCCACCCGATTGGCCATATTAAGTATAAAAATGATATATTTTCCGGGAAATACGGAAAAATCACATACACCCAGATAAATCTTATTCCGCACATGAATAAAAGTGTTGAAATAACGGGAAGTATGGGTTTTCCCATACCCCTTAAGGCACCGCCCACTATTTCATTTATTCCGCAAATGAAATACGTACTCGAAACAATAATCATTTTCTGCACAGAATACATTATAACGAGAGGGTCATCTGTCATTATCCCCGAAAGTTCCCCCGAGAATATGGCAGAAAGTGCCCCCAATGTTGCACCGAATGCTATGTTTAATAACGTTGCCGAAAGCAAAGCTTTTTTTGCCCTTTTCATATCACCTGCACCTATGTTCTGTGCCATATACGGAATCAGAGCAAGAGCCGGTGCATAAATAATCTGATATAAAATACCGTCAAACTGATTTGCAATGGAAAGACCTGTTGTGGCTTCTTTTCCGAAGGTGTTGACAGTTGATGCGATAACCACATTTGCCAGAGAATACAAGGCACTTTGCATACCTGTGGGTATTCCTATGTAAAGCATCTTTTTAAGCTCTGAAATGTGAAGCTTCAGCATCTTAAAAGAAACCTTAAACCTATCATTCATTTTGGTCAGAGCCATGTAGGAAAGACAACCTGCAATAAGGTTTGAAATTACCGTTGCAGTTGCAGTTCCTTCTACATCAAGACCAAGCAGAATTATGCTTAAATAGTTAAAGATAATTTTAACTATTCCGCCGATGATAAGAAAATACATAGGCCGTTTTGTATCTCCCGCCGCCCTCAATATGGACGCGGTAAAATTGTAAAACATTATTGCGGGAACACCTATAAAATATATTCTGAAATACGCTGTTGCCTGAGGCATAAGTTCTGTATCGCAGTTAGTCCAGGAAAGAAAGGTTTTCGCAAACAAAACACCGATTACAGCCATTACAACGCCGCCTATCAAAGAAAAGGCAAGGCCGGTTGCTATGGCGTCCTCCGTTTTCTTTCTGTCCCCTTCACCAATGTGCTTTGCAACAACAACGTTAGCACCTGCGGAAACTCCGATTAAAAGTGCTGTACAAAGGGTTATCAATACCCCTGAGGCTCCAACGGCACCAACGGCATTATCGTCCACCAGATTCCCCAAAACAGTCATATCTATTACGCTGAACATGGTTTGCATCACGTTCATTATCATAATGGGAATCATCATGGATAAAAGACCTTTTGTCACAGAGCCTTTCAGCATATCTACTTCTTTGTGCAAATTAATCCCCCCTACTTCTCCGGGTTATATTGACCAATTCCCGATCTTATACGGCAACCTGTTTATTTTATCCTTTGCTTCCTTTAAGGCTTCCTGCATAAGTCCGGATTCTTTCATTTCATTTGCCAAAGCAAATCCCTTTTTTTCATAATATTCACATAGTTCAGGGTTTTCAAGACCTTCAATTTTATCCTTATGGAAAGATGATAATTCGGCGTAGCACAAGCAAAGTTCCCATGCGTTTTTACCGTTTTTCACTCTTTCATATCTTTCTTCGCAAAGCTCGGTGCATTCTTTCATATAGTTATAACCTTTAAGGAATTCCGACGCTCCTGTTTTAACGCAAGCCGTTGTCAATTTACGAAGGCATATTATATAGTCCTCTGTTATTTTGTCCACATTATGCAACTCTCTGGCCTTCGCAAACTTCCCCAAAGCCGATTCATATAAACTCAGGGCTTTTGCATAATATGCTTCGCCTTCATACAGTTCTCCCAATAAATCATAGTGCACTCCAAAGGCAACAAAGTGCTCTGCTGTAGTTTCTTTATCTAAATGGAAAAAGTCTTCACCCATATAATCTTCTTCATACCTTAAAAGTTCTTCAAAATATTTTTTTGCTTCGGAAATTCTCCCGTTTCTGCGGCATTCGGACGCCATCATCACAAGCAAATTTACCTTTTGGATTTTTTCGCTTTCACACATTTCAGTTATACCTTTTATTGCTTCAAAGCCTTTTTCCATGTATTGCATAAACTTTTTACCGTTATCTCTTCTCATGTATATATCTGCAATAAAGCCACATATTGTAGCCATTTCAGCCTTTATATCATCAGAATTTTTTTCTGCAATTAATTCGCACGCAACCCTGTATGCTTCAAGCATGGTTTCAAGAGCTTTATCCGTATCACATATATCGTTATATGTATTTGCCGCAGTTACCAACATAACAAGGTAAGTTCGCTTATACGCATAGTCACAAAATTCTTCTTTTATGTCCTTAAATACACTAAGCATTTTCTCTGTAAGCTCAATTGCCCTTTTTTCATCCCCCGTTTTGAGATTTACCTTTGCAAAAGCTTTATAGGTATATCCCAGTTTCATCCTTATGGCTCCTAAGGGCATGAGATTTACAGCCGCTTCCATTGATTCAATCTGATCTTTTTCCTGTTTTTTACAAAGAGCGTAATTTCCTTCTTCAAGGTTCACTTCAATTAAACTCAGAATGTTGCTTGACATATTATAATATGTCTCTGCATTTATTTCTCCCTTTAGCAATTCACTAAAAACTTCGCCTGCCGCTTCAAGGCAAGTTCTTGCTTCTTTATAGTTTTTTTCACTAAGCTTTGTGCTACCCATTGATTGATAACACTCCGCCATAAAGCCAAGTAATCGCTTATTACGGCTTTTCGTTCTCGAAATATACCTGGTTGTAAACTCAAGTGCTTTTTTGTAAAATGAATATGCCTTCTCAAAGTTCTGGATATAGACTTCGTTAATTTCTCCGCACTGATTCGTCGCAAAATAAACCTCTGTAAACTTATCATAATCTTTGGTTTCGGCATAAAGCTTCAAAAGAGTCTCTGCTTCTTTTTCTTTCCAGCAGCTTGCCTTTTCATAAGATATTGAAACGCCGATACCGTTTTCATATATATCGGAAATTTTTTTCATTGCACGATAAGAGCCTTTTTCCGCTGCCTCTTCAAGAAGCTTCAATCCTCTATCGGTGTCAACTTCAACATCAATACCGTTAAGATATGCAAGGCCCATTAAATACTCATGCTCTCCTGCCTTCTTTTCTTTTTTTACAGAGCTTTCTTTTACAGTTTTTATAAGGGCACTTTCGATATCCTTTTCCGAATTTCCTTTAACGCAGGCAGGGATATCCTCATACTTTTCTTCAAGCGTCTTTCTTTCCGTTTCAATCATTTCAATTGGCACTATGAGTTTATTTTCCGCCTTTGCCATGGGATATTCCGTTGTGATTACATAGTTTTCATCCCTAACCATATTGGGAGTTACAGCCATTAAAAAAGCATCACTTTTTATAAGTGCATTTTTTATGTTATCGTTGAAATCTTCACCGGGAACAAGATATTCGTCGTACCAGATAGCCAAGTCTCTCAATGATTCATTTTTATGTATATTCTTGATAAGCTCCAAAGCGTATTTTCTGTCAATCTTACGATAGCTCAAAAATGCCCTTGCATCAAATTCCGCGCGTACTTCTTCCGTTGTCTCATCATCTACCAAAACAGAAACTATAAACTTTTCCAGTTTCTTCTCATAGCTTATTTTCGTATCATCTTTGCTGTATTTGTCCAAAAACTGTATTTCTCCGCAGACCTTATTAAAAAGCCTTTCAAGCCCCGGCTCTTCCATTATCGGTAAAACAGGAATATGATTTTCGGTTGCAATCTTAAAATCCACTGTAAGTGCCCTGCATTCCGACTCAAGAAACCTTTTTGTTACGGGAAACACGAAAAGCTGCATCTGTTTAAGATTTTCTCTCAGATTTTTCTCATCCTGAACACCTCTGCCGTCATCATACCAGACAGCACAGTTTTCCAATGCAAGAATTTCATCCGAAATGCTTTCAAAATACTTTTTAAAATCCTTTGGATGAGCAGAGAAATATATCTTAGGCTTACCGAAGCAATCAGAGTTAGCCCTCGTTTTATAATTAAGGTCATATGTCTTGAAATTCTCCGTTTGCTTTTCAATTTTTATAACCTTACTTTTTTTATTTTTTCCCAAAGAAAATCACCACCAGATCTCAGCATTTTTATACAAATCCAATTTATCTTCATCGCTGAAAACCAAACAGCCATATGCACCGCTTTCGGCAAATGCCTCTTCGGAGCCTTAAAATCCATGCAACGTACTTCGGTGCAAATATTTATAACTTTGCCTTCCGTTTCCTTTGCTTCATTCCCGCCCTTCAACGAAGCTAAATACATTATAACACAATATATGGCAAAGTCAATTTATAAAGACAAAAAAAGGCAGGAAATTCGGCGTCCTCACTCGGGGATGAATCGGTTTTGGCTTGATATTTTCCGTTAATACGGCGCAAAAAAATCCCGAAATACGCTAGTATATCGGGATTTTTTATGTCTTGTCTTAAATCTGAAAATCTCTAACCCAAAACTGCGAAGCATTTCAAAAACATTATTTTGAGTGCAGAACAAGGCGAAAATCCCCCATTATCCTGACGGATATGGGGGATTTTTAACACAGTTATGTGCCAAAATTATGCTTTTGAAACGAATGATCCCTAAGTGAGGGCGCCGTTACCTGCCTTTTTATTTAGTTAAGCATATCCTTCATGCTGTACATACCTGCACCCTTACCGAAAAGGAAAGATGCTGCACGAAGAGCACCCTCGGCAAAAACTCTGCGAGATGCTGCATGATGCTTTATTTCTATTATTTCATCGGGACCGCAGAACAATACCTCATGCTCTCCTACGATTGTACCGCCTCTTACAGAAGAAATACCGATTTCCTTTTTATCTCTCTTCTTTCTTACAGAATGACGGTCATAGGTGTATTCCATGGGCTCGGGCTCAACCTCTGAAATTCCGTCGGCAATGGCAAGAGCAGTACCGCTGGGTGCATCAAGCTTCTGATTGTGGTGCTTTTCAACGATTTCGATATCGTATGCTTCACCAAGAATCATAGATGCCTTTTTAGCAAGGTCAATCAAAAGATTTATACCGAGAGACATATTTGCAGAAAAGAACACGGGGATTTCCTTGGACATTTCCTTCATAAGCTCCTTCTGCTCAGGACTGTGCCCTGTTGTGGAAACAATAACACCCTTATTTTTTTCCTTTGCAAATGCAAGCAAAGCTTCAAGCCCCGAAGCGTTG
>JAZRHF010000180.1:0-8851 GCA_045644565.1 Clostridia bacterium
TGTGAGCTGATGATGCTTTTATAGGCTTTTTTATATATAAAGTAAACAAGTGTTTCGTTCCCGAAACACTTGTTTACTTCTGATTATTTATTTGTTCGTTCGTGAATTGTTTTTCCAAGAAAATTCCATTAAAGCATAAAAGCCACCGAAATGGTGGCTTTTTATGCGAAGTGGTTTTTTATTATTAAGCAACAGGCAAAGGAAGGGTTGCCTATTGCATAATAAACGTTTTTGTTCCACAGGGGCTTATCGACTAAAAGCCCCTATGGAAGGGAGGGATATGAAAACAAAATATGGTTAATAGTCTTATACTACCATTTTGCTGCTATATCCTCGTTATCTAAAACTTTCAAGCCTTCGGAAGTAATACCATAAATGTATCTTTTGCGTGTTTTTTACATTTTTATCTTTCCCTACGACTTCAAAGTTAAGATACTTAAATTCTTTAATGTCCTGTAATCGGTTAATTATTACGAACTATAACTTCAGCATTTTCTTCTAACGAATCCAAAGAATGCTCCTTGAAGAATTTAATTTTTGCCTCTTTATGCTCTCCGTAAAGTTCAAAAATTTCAATTGTATTTTCTTCCTTTAAGAGTTCACCGGGGACATATAAAGTCTCCTGAGGACCTATCTCCCAATACCTTCCAAGATTAAACTCATTAATCCACAAGACGCCCTTTTTAAGATTATCCATCTTAATGAATGTGTCTACTCCTGGCTTCGCCTCAAATGTTCCCCTATAGAAGCAAGGTAGATTTTCTTTAATATTACCATTATAAGAAACACGAGAAATATCCTTTAGCGGCAAAGAATAAATATTCCAGTTCATAATTATAGAAAAATAATTAATAACACTACCTTTTTCAGAGGAAATTTTATCTAAACGCACACAGTCGACAATTCCTTTATATTCCTTTGCAAGAAAGTGACTATATCCGATTCTTCCCATATTTTCAACCAAAATAGAAAGTTTTGCTCCTTCTTTCGGAATAGTAAATGTTATCCTACATCCTCTGTCGCGATATGCTGTTCCCACATATTCTCCGTTAACATAGACTGTTGCTCTGTCCTGAAGTCCTTCAATTACGAGTATGCGTGCGTTATCATCCATATATTCTAAAAACGTTTCATACAAGATATAACCATATGCCTGACCCATTTCTTCCATAGTTTTAGTGTATGGTGAGAAAATTTTCTTTTCAGAAATAGCTTCAAGCGAGTCAAAAAAACTTCCGCATTCTGTGAGCGTTACATCAGCCGGCGCCTGGGACATATATTCATATTCATTTCGCTCATAGGGAACCCCAAGTTTTTCGCAAAGGATCTTTTTAAGCTCGTAATATTTTTCTGTAGGACGCCCCTCTTCACTTACCGGAGCATCTACATCATAACTCGTTTCAAAAGGAATATATCTTATTTTAGCATTAGCGACATCTCTTCTGAATATCCCTTTGTTAGCTCCTGACGAAAAGCCAAAGTTTGTTCCTCCACAGAACATATAGAAATTCACCATAAATCCTCGGTCAAGGCTGTTTTTATAATTAGTTGCCGCACCTTCTGGTGTCTGGCGTGCAAATACACCGCCCCACTGCTGAGCTCGTCCTGCCCATTGTTCTGCTACAAAAAGTGGCTTTTCTCCCTGAAATTCATCCAGCCTTTCTTTTGCGCCTTCAGGTGCGGTTAAATAATCTATACCCGTCCATATCTCAGGTACCGATCCCCACTTAATATTCTCAACCTCATGACCATTTGCCGTATATAGGGGAACATCCACTCCAAATTCTCTAAGCATATCTGCAATAGCCCTTATATACGATACGTCATTCCCGAAAGAACCATATTCATTTTCGATTGCAACGGCAATAATCGGACCTCCGTTAGTGGATAAAAGTGGGACGAACTCCTTTACAAGTCGCTCCGTATATTCTCTTACATGCTTCATATAGCTTTCGTCGTTACAACGAAGCTGAATATTTTTGTCTTTTAAAAGCCAGTAAGGAAGTCCGCCGAAATCCTGCTCTGCACACATATATGGAGAAGGTCTGAGAAGCACTTTAAGCCCAATTTCTCCTGCAAGACGTATAAAAGCCGCAAGGTCAAGATTATCCTCAAAGTGATATTCTCCCTTTTCCGGTTCATGCATATTCCACGGCACATAGGTCTGAACGCAGGTAAGCCCAAAATCCTTCATCAGGCGAAGCCTTCGTTCCCAACCACCACGAAAAAATCTGAAATAATGCATATCCCCGGATGCTATATAAAAAGGCTTTTCTCCGAGATAAAGCTCTCTCCCTTTTATCTTAAGCAATTCATTTCCCATACTGTCCTCCTTATTAGCGTTCTATTTTCTTTATATGAGGACAGTCAATCGCCTTTCTGTACTCGCTCTTTACCCAATAAACCGCATTTTTGATAATCGTCTGTACGCTTTCATTATAAAATGTCGGGAAGGTTTCATGTCCCGGCTGGAAATAGAAAATTTTGCCGTTCCCTCTTTTAAATGTAGCACCGGAGCGGAAAACTTCACTTCCCGCATAGCTGCCTATAAGGATGGTTTCCTCGGGTTCGGGAATATCAAAGGGCTCTGCATAGGTTTCTTCGTGAGGAAGTTCAAAATAGCGGTCAATTCCCTGCACTATCGGATGGCTCGGCTTTGTTACCCAAACCCTTTCCATATCTCCGTCTTCTCTCCAGCTTAAGTTGCAGGTAGTACCCATAAGAAGGCGGAAGGGTTTTGAATGGTGCGCAGAGTGAAGGAAAATTGCGCCCATCCCTGCAAGAACTGAGTTTTGCACCTTTCTCGCAACATCATCGGGAACCTCTAAATGCGCCATATGTCCCCACCAGATGATTACTTCGGTATCAGATAATCTTTCATCTGTAATTCCGCAGTTTTCATCGTCAAGGGTTGCATATCTTACTTCAATATCGTCGCACTTAAGCGCCTCACCTATAACCTTATGCATACCATCGGGATAAATTGCCTTAACAGCTTCCTTTGTTTTTTCGTGCCTGAATTCATTCCATATAAGTACCTTTATCATCAGTATACCTCCTTAAAGAAGAATTTCTCTGCCTTCTTGTGCAGACTTATAAAAGCCTTCCAAAATTTTAATCATATCAACGCCCTGCTGTGGAACAAACATAGGTTCTGCGCCGTTTAAGAGAACGTCGGCAAAGTGACGGAGGTTTGCTTCGTGTTGCTGTATTGATTCCTTTGCCTTAGGGAGTAAATTCTCGGTTACACCGTAATTTTCGGTAAATATTTTGAGCTGATCATTAAGAGACGACCACATAGCACCCGCCTTATCGCCTCTGAATTCGATGAATCTCTGTTCAACTTCAATATTGGATGCCCAGGAGAATTCAATCTGCATACAAGCACCGTTGTCAAAACGGATAAAGCCCATTGCAAGGTCTTCAACGTCAAAGGTTCCGTTTGCATTTTTGTCTCCAAAAGCGGAGTTTGCAGAGTCAGACACATCGGAATTTGCAAATTTTTCATATGCACATCCCGTTACCGCAACAGGTCTGGGATTGCCCATAAGCCAGATAGAAAGGTCAATCATATGTACGCCGAGGTCAATGAGCGGTCCGCCACCGGAAAGTGCCTTGGTTGTAAACCAACCGCCTTTACCGGGAATACCGCGACGCCTCTGCCATCCGCAGCGAGCCGCATAGATGTTACCCATCTTACCTTCTTCGATAAACTTTTTAAGGTAAGAGGAAATTCCCATATAACGGTTATTTCTCATAACCATTAATACCTTGCCTGAATCTTCTGATGCTTTTTTCATTTTTTCCGCTTCTTCTACGCTTACGGCATCGGGCTTTTCACAGAATACGTTGATTCCCGCATTTAATGCATCAACCGCAATAACGGAGTGGTAGTAATTGGGAGTACAGATGTCAACAAAGTCAAGTCCTTCGATTTTTAATACATCCTTATAGTCTGTAAAATATTCTTTTGCGTCAAGACGTTCTGCCATCGATTTTGCACGATCTTCCAAAATATCGCATACCGCTACGATTTCTACCAAATTTGTCATTTTTTCATAGGCAGGAGCATGAGCATTTTTTGCAATTCCTCCCGCACCTATTATAGCACCTTTTAACTTTTTCATTTTAACCACCCTTTACATATGATTTATTTTATTTCAATCATTGCAGATTGCGGAACGTTAAATTCCATCAGACGTCCATTATTTTCTATTACGCCTGTCTCGATTACATTCCCCATACAATCCGTAATTGTGAATGTTTTTGTTGTCAAATCAACATCCGACTTAATCACCAATATGTCTTTTCCCGTTCCGTTTACACATACGACTCTGTCATATTCCTTTTTAAGTTCCAAAAGATTTTCAGTATACGAAACAAGAATTATTTCCCTATCCGTTTCTGCAGAAGCACTGCTGTAATTAGCTTCCGGATTTTCAGCTCTGAAAATTCCGTCAAGCAATATGTGCCTGTTATTTTTCCAGAAATCAAGATAGAATTTAAGCATTTTTTTATGTTCCGGCGATAGATCCCGGGTAAATACCGATATCTGGGGCACGGCAAATAAAACATTAATTAACTGAAGTGCCGCATTCCGGGGTGTATTTTTCATATCCCACATAAGCATATCAGAGTGTACTGCCGTCTTTCCCGATATCAACCTTAAATCTATAGCTCCGACACGGTTCTTAAGAGAGTCTCCGGCACAATCTCCAACCCTCAGCATATTACCGCATTGGGTAACAGCCGGACCAAAATAACTCTGTCTGAATTCAAGACATAAGTCTTTATTGATTTCTGACAATCTGCTTTTTATATCCTTTAATAACTGCTCTATTGCATTTTCAAGCACAGGAATGTCCCATGCCTCATCGAATTTTTCTGTATCTTCGAGTCTGAATGCATCAATGAAGTCAAGCTTAAGACCATCCAGTCCCCAATCTCTCACGGCAGATTCATACAAGCTAATGAGATATTCCCTGACATCAGGATATCTTGGATCCAATGCTCCGTATCCCAGATTATTAAAATACAAAAACTTTCCTTGAAATTTTTCATAAGCCTCTGTATATTTGCCAACATACGGTACTGAATACCAAAGAATAAATTTCATTCCGATATCATGAATCCTGTCAACAAAGGTCTTCATATCCGATATTTTATTGGAAGCAACTTTCCAGTCTCCGCAATATGCATACCCGCCGGCATTATTCTCCGTCTGCCATCCATCATCAACAATAACAGTTTTCATCCCAAGTGCATATGCTTCTTCGCACTCTTTAACCACTTTGTCAACATCTATATTCTGATGGAAGTTATACCAGATTGAGTAAACCATCTCCCTGGCAGCTTCAGGCACATCACTTCTTGAATATTCATTATCCCACCACGATGAAACATCCTGAATTGCCTTATAAAACGGAATGTTTCGCATATCAACACGTATGGTGGTTTTATATTCTTTGAATTTTTGAACAGGGAGAGTGAAAAGTTCAATAGCAAACTTTATATTGCCTGTTTTTTCATCAAATCCGCTCATAAAATTCATTGGTGTTTTGGCATCTGATGCCGCTACCGTCATAATGTTTTCTCCGTCAATTCCAATTACAGCTTGTACCGGAGCGCCAACACAGATTCTAGAAGGGAACCTGGGCCAGTTCCAATTTTCCTGCAGCGCCCTTCTGAAATATGCCATAGGATTCCACGTAGAAAAAGCCTTACTCATAGGAACATCACAAACAAGCGTTACCTTCGTAATATCCTTAAGCTCCGGATTTTTTATAATCACGTCATAAAATTCAATATTTTCTGCAGAACTTGAATTTAATATAACTTGCGTATCAAAATCATTAGGCTCAAAGCAAAGTTTCATCGTCTACACCTCTCTTTTTGTTATCCTTATGAACTCCTTCATAAAATAAGGTAAATCTTCAGGTCTTCTTGATGTAACAAGATTTCCATCTACCACTACTTTTTCATTGCGGTATATACCCCCGGCATTTTCAAGGTCATCTTTAATACCGGGATAGCAGGTTGCTTTTCTGCCTTTCAGAATCTTTGCGGAAATTAAAATCTGCTGACCGTGGCATATTGCCGCAACAGGTTTTTTTGCATCGTTGAAGGCTCTCACAATATCCAAAACTCTTGCATTTTGTCTGAGTTTTTCAGGTGCCATACCTCCGGGAAGAAGCAGAGCATCATACTCTCCTTCCTTTACCTCGTCCACCGACATATCTGCCTCAATTTCAAAATGATATTTTGCACTGATTTTCGTCTTTGCAAAAGATGCTATTGAAACACTCCATCCTTCTTCCGCAAGTCTGTAATAAGGATAAAAAAGCTCGGAATCATCACATCTGTCTGCTGTAATAATCAAAATTTTCATCAAAGTTGCTCCCTTCCGTAAAAGGTAGCTCCGATAAGAGCCGCCCCTTCAATATTTTCTGCCGCAACTATTTTAATTTCGGCGTTGATGCTTCCGGAAAAAAGTTCAAAATCCTTTGCCACCTGTCCTCCGATAATGAGAGTATCGGGGGTATATTTTTCAATATAAGGCTTTAATACCTCTCCTATCGCAACTCCCATTTCTTTATATACAAGTATGGCTTCTTTCTCGCCTTGACAAGCTCTTTTAGCTATTTCCTTGGCATCAATGCATTTTCCTGACATAAGTTCATACCTTTTTGTTATCCCTCTGCCTGAAATAAAATCTTCTGCAATCATATCTCTATAGGGAGTATTATACGGCTTCTCGCAGGGACCACCGTTTTCATCTGTACAAAGCTTTCCATCTTTTATTGCCGCAAAACCCAATCCTGTACCAATAGTAATTCCTATTGAATTTTCATACTTTCCGTAGGTCTCTCCCAGTAAGAATGCATTTGAATCCGACAAAAAGAACACCGGCACTCCCGACAATCTTTCAAGCTCGTCCCTTAGAGGAATATCGTAGATTGCTTTGAATTTATGTTTCATAAGGCTTTTTCCGTTTTTATAATCAAAGGGGCCGGGCGTTGATATGCACACACAGGAAAAATTTTCAAATTCCTTAAAAATGCGTCCATACAATGAAATGATATCTTTTGCATCTCCATTTTCATTAGCGGGTGCTTTTTTTATTCCTGTAATAAATCGGGCATTTTCATCAAGCAGGGCGTACTTGAAAAAAGTACCGCCGGCATCGATTGCAAGAAAATTACTGCTTGTCATTTTCAAATCCGTCCTTCAGGCAGGTTTTATGGATTGTTATAGGCTCATTTCCGAGGTTTACAATCCTGTATTCACCCATTGAAGCAGGAACTAAAACTATGTCAAGGAAATTCTGATAATAGCAAAGATTCGGGTTTGCTACAGACTCAACCCTTACTCTCTCACCATTAACAAGGGACAAAACGTGGAATTTACCGTTTGTATTGTCTCTGATTTCTTTTTCAAATTCAAGATGGCGAAGAGAAAAATAAAGTAAATCGTGTTCGCCGATTATGGTTTCTCTAAAATTGTCTCCTTCACGAATAACTCTTGGTTGCTGTACAACATTTTCATTTATCCAGGTAGCATTTCTTTCTTTTCTTAACACTCTTTCTCCGTGATAGGAGTGGATGGGACGGGGCTTACCGTCTAAGTCAAGTCTTAAGTAGTCGTACATTTTGTATGTATATGAGCCTACGGTAAGGCTTCCTATTTCAAGAATAAGCTGATTTCTTCCCGATGCATGGATTGTACCTGCAGGAATCATAACCTGAACTCCGGGCTTTGACTCAACAGAATTTATATATTTCTGATAGTCTATTTCAGAATGGTCTTTTTCTGATTTTTTCGCAAGCTCAATAAATTCATCCGGATTAATATCGTCATTAAATCCCAAGTATGTTCTTGCACCGTGACCTGTTCCTACGATGTAGTAGCTTTCGTCCTGACGACCAAACTCATTAAAGTTTTCTTTGTTATAGTCGCTTCCGGAGTGCACCTGAATGGACATATTACCTGATGAATGGAATGTATCATCATAGTTAAAGCGAATCGGGAAATATCCGCCAAACTTATCCACACACGCTTCGCCCATTATATTTTTCTCTTCTGCCTGAAGGAGTGTATAGAAAGGCATTTCAAACTCAGTATCTCCTACTCTTGAAACAACGCTTACTTCCATGGGGATAAAGTCAAATACCCAAGCGATGTTTTTCATTTCGCCAATGTTTCTTAAGTTTTTAATATACTGTCCGCCCCATACGCCTTCAAGGTATACGGGCTTATTCCTGATAGGCATTGATGCAAGCTTGCCTGTAAGTTCATAAAATGCTTCTTTGCCAAACATTTTATAATTATTCTTATCTGTGCTGTCTATATAATAATCGATTTTGTCTGCATGAATAAGTGTTCTTCTTAAAGTAAGGGCTGCTTCAAAATCAACATAATATGCTCTTCTCATCATTTCACGGAATGGTCTTGCGTTTTTGTCTCCGGAATTTTTCATTTCGCCGTTTTTAGCTCTCAAAACTACATTTTTAGGAGCAACATCAAGCCACACGATTCTGTCGCACAATTCTCTGATATATTCAAAATATGTGCATCCGTTACCGTAAATTATGTAGGTCTGTTCCTTGTTTTTAAGCCTTTCCGAAAGAGATGCAAGCTTTTCAGCATCAAATACAACCTCGTATCCCTTTTCTTCTCTTTTTCCGAAAAGATTTATCGGGTCTTTTTCTTTATCAACCTTAAGATTATCGGCAAGAAGTTCTTCAATAACGGAAGAATCCTTACAATAGTCGTCTATATTGATAACCTCGTATTTTTTTCCTTCCAGCTTCATTTTTCCTGCCAGTATATTTACCAATGCAACAAAGTCTGC
>JAZRHF010000181.1:0-7897 GCA_045644565.1 Clostridia bacterium
GTATAGCCTACATAATATATTTTACCACAAATTTTAATTTCTTCAAGTAAAAACTTGAAATTTTTTGAAAAATTGATATAATATTAAAAGAATAATTTTCGGAGGCGACAGTTATGATTAAAGGAAATATGGTAATTGGTCAGTCAGGAGGTCCTACTGCGGCAATAAATTCATCCTTGGCAGGAGTAATTAAAGAGGCTATTGATTCGGGATTCGAAGGAAAAATCCTTGGCATGGTAAACGGAATAGAAGGTCTTCTGAAAGAAAGATTTACAGACCTTGGTGAAACTTTTTCCGATGAGAAAAATATAGAAAAGCTTATTCATACACCTTCGGCGTACCTTGGCTCTTGCAGATATAAAATGCCCAAGCCGGAGAAGGATGCATCCGTTTATGACAAAGTTTTTGAAATTTTTGAAAAATATGATATCAGATACTTTTTCTATATCGGCGGAAACGATTCTATGGATACGGTTTACCGCTTAAGTGAATATGCAAAAACAAAGGATTATGAAATATATATAATGGGTATTCCGAAGACCATTGACAATGACCTTGCAATGACAGACCATTGCCCCGGTTACGGAAGTGCGGCAAAGTTTGTTGCAACTGCGGTTAAGGAAATGCACAGAGATACCAATGTATATGACCTTGAAAGCGTTTTAATTGTTGAAGTAATGGGAAGAAATGCAGGCTGGCTTACAGCCGCAAGTGCCCTTGCAAAGGACGAAAGTTGCACATCACCCGATTTAATTTATCTTCCCGAAGTTCCTTTCTCCATGGAAAAGTTCTTAGCCGATGTTAAAAAATGCCTTTCCGAAAAGAAGGTTGTGCTTGTTGCAATTTCCGAAGGTATAAAGGACGAAGACGGAGTTTATGTATGCGAAAGCACTGCATCGGGTGCGGTTGACAATTTCGGACATAAATATTTAAGCGGTTCCGGTAAGGTTTTGGAGAACGCAGTAAGAGAAAATTTAGGCGTTAAGGCGAGAGCGGTTGAACTTAATGTATTCCAGCGATGTGCAGCTCACCTTCAGAGCAAGACCGATGTGGAAGAAGCCCTTGCAAACGGTGCGGCGGCTTTTAATGCGGCAATGAACGCTACAACAGGCAAGATGATGGGCTATGTCAGATGCGGCGACTATGAAATTAAATTTGAAGCAATGGACATTTCAAAAATTGCAAATGAGGAAAAGAAGGTTCCTTCTGAATACATCAATTCCGAAGGCAACGGTGTGACGGAAGAATTTTTAAAGTATGCAAGACCTTTAATTATGGGCGAAAGCTATCCCGTTTACGAAAACGGAATGCCCTGCCACATCGTTCTTTCCAAATGAATCCTTTGAAATAGGGTGGGATTTGTGATATACTGAGAAAAGGAGGCGGATTTTCTGTGAAAAAAGATATTATAATATCAATTCGTGGCGTATTTACAGACCAGGAAGAAGAAAATGACGATCTTGAACTTGTCACAAGCGGTCGTTATTACGAGAGAAACGGAAAAAAATATATAGTTTACGAAGAAAGCGAAGTAACAGGGTTTAAGACGGGAACTCAGACTATGCTGAAAATTGACGGAAACATTGTAACAATGTCGAGAAACGGCACAGAGGGCGGAAATACATATATGGTTTTTGAAAGCGGAAAAACCCACATGGGCCATTATGAAACCCCCTACGGAAGCTTTACCGTAAGCACGATTACAGATAAATTGAAAGTGGATATAGGAGAGACCGAGGGAGACATCAGAATAGACTATTTTGTGGATATTGACAATGTGCCTCAGTCTGCAAATTCCCTTTGCATGTCCATAAGAGAAGCATGATGAAGGGTAAGATTTTTTTACTTGCGGAAAGTTTGGACATAAGTGTTTTGGCATTCAGAGAGCATAGGAGCGGTAAAGGCTTCTATGCTCCTAATGTTGATAAGGAAACTTTTCAGAAAGGCTTGAGATGGGAAAAAGAGGGGATTTTCACAAACATTTATCCTGATGATGAATGGTTTTTAAGTTTGCTTGAAAGTTTTGAGAATATAGAAATTCCCGACTTTGAAAAGCCTCATAAAAGAAGTGATTCTGTAAAAAATACGCTGTCAAAATGTGCAGAATATGCCGAAATTAAGGCGGAATACCCCGAAATTTCAGAGGCTCTCGGTTATGACGGAATAACCTGTAACAGTAAAACTCCAAAAGAAAAAATAAATAAAGAACGAAAATATGATATGGATGATGAGGCGTTTTTCTTATACTCCGCTTCAAAAAAGGCGGAGGCTGTGTCGGGGGAGGAACTTTCCCTTACGGATAATGCGAAAAAACTGCTTTTATCCATGGCGTTTTTGGAAGCGGATATGTTAAGGTGCTTAAAAAGAAAAGACACCTCGGTTTTATATAAGAGAGCGAGAAAATGTGCAGAAGCTTACTTTGACTATTATTACGAGGGAAATATTGATAAAAAGGTCAAAGGCAGAGTAAGTCTGGCATATTTTAAATTTTCTTCGGCAATTTTCTATTTATTTGGCTCAAATGCTTTACAAGACGACAAATTTATAGTATAATATTAAAATAGTTTAAAATAAAGAAAAAAGGAGAAATACCATGAAAAAGTTAATGCTTGGAAATCACGCCGTTGCCCGCGGTGCTTATGAAGCAGGCGTAAAGGTTGCATCTGCTTATCCCGGAACACCCAGCACGGAAATTATGGAATATATGGCAACACTTCCTTGTCCTCACGTTGAATGGGCACCCAATGAAAAGGTTGCACTGGAAACTGCAATCGGATCTGCCATGGGAGGAGGAAGAGCGGTTTCTGCCATGAAGCACGTTGGATTAAACGTTGCGGCAGACCCCTTGTTTACCGCCACATACACAGGTGTTAATGCAGGTCTTTTAATCTGCGTTGCAGACGATCCCGGTATGCACAGCTCACAGAACGAGCAGGACAGCCGTAACTATGCGAAGGCGTCCAAGGCTATTATGATAGAGCCTTCCGACAGCCAGGAGTGCCTGGATTTTGCAAAGGAAGCTTTCAATATAAGCGAAAAGTTTGACCTTCCCGTTATATTAAGACTTACTACACGAGTTTCTCATTCTCAGAGTCTTGTTGAAATCGGCGAAAGAGAAGAAGTTTCAAAAGAATATGTGAAAAACCCCATGAAGAACGTAATGATGCCTGCAATGGCAAAGCGTCGTCATCCCGTTTTGGAGGGTATTCTTAAGGATGCTTCCGCATTTTCCGACACATCAAGCCTTAACAAGGTTGAATATAACGACACAAAGATAGGTGTTATCGCAAGCGGTATATGCTATCAGTATGCTAAAGAAGCTCTTGGCGACAAGGTTTCTTATCTTAAGCTTGGTATGGTTTATCCCATCTGCGACAATCTTATAAAGGAATTTGCATCCAAGGTTGACAAGCTTTATGTAATTGAAGAGCTTGATCCCTTCTTTGAAGAACACATCAGAGCAATGGGTATCGACGTAATCGGTAAGGATGCATTTACATTAATCGGTGAATATTCAGCCGACATGGTTAAAGAAGTTGTATTAGGAGAAAAGAGAGCGGAAAGCGTAAAGGTTGATGAGGTTGCTCCCATGCGTCCTCCTGTGCTTTGCGCAGGATGCCCCCACAGAGGAACATTCTATGCGTTATCATCTCTTGGTCTCAGAGTTTGCGGTGACATCGGATGCTACACTCTCGGAACACTTGAGCCTTTATCTTCCGTTGATGCCTGCGTATGTATGGGTGCATCAATCGGTCTTGCTCACGGTATGGATAAGGCGGATCCCGAGGTTTCCGGCAAAACCGTTGCCGTACTTGGTGACTCTACTTTCATTCACAGCGGTATCACAGGTCTTATAAACGTAGTATACAACAAGGGTAATTCAACAGTTATTATTCTTGATAACTCCATAACAGGTATGACAGGTCATCAGGATAACCCCTTGACAGGTAAGACTATAAGAGGGGAAGCAGCTCCTCAGGTTGACCTTGTAAAGCTTTGCGAAGCAATCGGAGTTCCGAATATCAGAGTTGCCGATCCCTTTGACTTAAAGGGCTTTAAGGCGGTTGTTAAGGAAGAAGTGGCAAAGAAAGAACCTTCCGTTATCATTGCACAGCGTCCCTGCGCACTTTTGAAGAGTGTTAAGTACGAGGGCAAGATGACAGTAACAAGCGACTGCGTAAAGTGTAAGCTTTGCTTAAAGATCGGATGCCCCGCAATAAGCTTTGACGGCGAAAAGATTAATATTGACAAAACTCAGTGTAACGGCTGCGGCTATTGTGAACAGCTTTGTGCTAAGAAAGCTCTTAAGAAGGAGGAAGCGTAATGAACACATCAATTATGATAGTTGGCGTAGGCGGACAGGGTACGCTTCTTGCCAGCAGAATATTAGGTAACGTTGCAATAAAGTGCGGATATGACGTTAAGGTAAGCGAAGTTCACGGTATGAGCCAGAGAGGCGGAAGCGTTGTAACTTATGTTCGCTACGGAAACGAAAATGTATATTCACCCGTTATAGCGGAAGGCTCTGCAGATATCATTATGGCTTTTGAAGAGCTTGAAGCTATGAGAAGCCTTGAATTCCTTAAAAAGGGCGGAAGACTTCTTGTTAACTCTCAGAATATCGACCCCATGCCCGTAATTATCGGAAAGGCAAAGTATCCTGCTGATATAATTGAAAAGATTAAGGCTCTTTCTGTTGATGTAACAGCTATTGATGCACTTAAGCTTGCTACAGAAGCAGGAAGCTCCAAAGCGGTTAACGTTGTATTAATCGGTTTGCTTGCTAAGAACACAGATATTCCCAAGGAAACCTGGGAAGAAGTTATAAAGGAGACAGTGCCCGAGAAATTCCTTGATATAAACTTAAAGGCGTTCTCTTTGGGTTACGAAATATAAGATGCTTAAGAATATTTATAAGTTCTCGGATAAAACATTTGAAATAATCGAAAAAGCAGAAGATATGGTTAAGGAAAAGTTTTCTGAAATTGAAAGGGTTTGCCTTTACAATCAGGCGAAAATCATGAAGGCTTTTTCGGATAATAACATAAGTTCTGCACATCTTAACGGAACAACGGGCTATGGCTATGATGATATGGGCAGAGATGCTTTGGACAGAGTTTATGCCGATGTTTTTGAGGCTGAGGATGCTTTGGTAAGATATACCATGGTATCGGGAACTCATGCCATAACAACTGCACTTTTTGCTGTGCTTCGCCCGGGGGATAAGCTTCTTGCGGTAACAGGAAAGCCTTATGATACCTTTGACGGGGTTATAGGTCTTGACGGTAACGAAAACGGCTCCCTTATGAATTTCGGCGTTAAGTATGACCAGATTGATTTAATTGACGGTCATGCGGATATAGAAGGCATCAAGGCTTATCTTTCCAAAGAAAAAGTGAAGATGGTTCACATTCAGCGTTCGAGAGGATATGAGTGGAATCATGATATCGGTCTTTTGGAAATAAAGGATATAATTGACGCAGTTAAATCCGTAAGCCCCGATACAATCTGCTTTGTAGATAACTGCTATGGCGAATTTGTGTCGGAGCATGAACCTACATACTACGGTGCTGACCTTATGGCAGGCTCCTTAATTAAAAATCCCGGCGGCGGTATGGCTAAGATGGGTGGTTACATCGCAGGAAGACACGACCTTGTGGAACTTGCGGGCTATCGTGTTACAACCTCCGCAACAGGAAGAGAAGCGGGAGCAACTCTTGACGAATTGAGATATATCTATCAGGGCTTTTTCCTTGCACCCCATGTGGTAAGCCAGGCAATGAAGGCATCCTTTTTGTGCTCTGCTTCAATGTCTCTTTTAGGCTATGAAACAAGCCCCAATCCCTTGGATAAGAGAACGGATATAGTTCAGGCTATAAAATTCAACAATCCTGAAAAGCTTGTTAAATTCTGTCAGGGAATTCAGAAAGGCGCACCTATTGATTCCTATGCAATTCCCGAGCCTTGTGATATGCCGGGCTATGCCGATCAGGTAATTATGGCGGCAGGTGCTTTTGTTCAGGGCTCATCCATTGAGTTTTCGGCAG
The DNA here is from genome assembly GCA_045644565.1 of Clostridia bacterium. Taxonomy (GTDB): domain Bacteria; phylum Bacillota; class Clostridia; order CAKSNL01; family HGM11501; genus HGM11501. Next base: position 6,048 of record JAZRHF010000181.1, read on the forward strand.
ACGGACCTATGAGAGAACCCTACATCGCTTATATGCAGGGCGGTCTTACTTATGAATCTGCAAAAATCGGTATTATGCATGCAGTTTCAATGCTTACTGAGTGAAGAATTTCTATGATAAAATGAGTGGTTACCTTATCAATCAGAAAGAAGGTATAGTATGAAAAACAGAAAGCTTTTTACTTTGATTATGAGCTTTTTGATGATATTTTCCATAAGTGTCTTTGCTGTTCCTGCAGCAGGCGAACAGGCTGCACCGCCTTCGATAGTATCATCAAATTATATTCTCATCAATATGGATACCGGAGAGGTTTTTCTGGAACATAATTCAGAGGAGAAGATGTATCCTGCTTCAACAACAAAGATTATGACGGCTCTTTTGGCACTTGAAAATCTTAATCTTGACGAAACAAGCACAGTGAGCTATGAGGCAGTAAATTCCATACCTTGGGACAGCAGTAAGCTTAACGTACTTGAAGGCGAATCTTTCACCAACAGGGATTTGCTGACAGGTATGATGGTGGTGTCCGGTAATGATGCGGCAAATGTTCTGGCGGAAGCAGTATCAGGTGATACAGAAACCTTTGTGGGACTCATGAATAAAAGAGCGGAAGAGCTTGGTTGTACATCAACTCATTTTGTAAACGCTCACGGATACACTCATGAAAATCACTATACAACAGCTTCGGATATGGCTAAAATAGCAAAAAAAGCCATGGAGAATCCTGTTTTCAGAGAAATTGTAAAAACTACAAGCTTTGAACTTCCCAAAACAGATATATATTCAGAGCCGAGAATTGTTTATACAACAAATAATCTTTTGAAGAGTTCACCTTATAAATATGATTGTGCCACCGGAATAAAAACCGGATACACAAGTGCGGCAAGAAATTGTCTTGTTGCATCGGCGGAAAAAGAGGGTGTTCGCCTTATAACTGTCATACTTGGAGCAAGTACCATTGACGGCGTAAATATGGCATATAAGGATACAAGAAGCCTTATGGAATGGGGCTTTGAGAATTATGTAAATAAATCTGTTGTTAAAAAGGGAGACATACTTTCTGAAAAGGGAATCAAGCATGCCAAAGGAACAAAGACTGTTAAGCTTATGGCTAAGGATAACTTCAGTGTTACAATGGCAAAGAATGATTCCGAAGGGTTGATTACCAAGAATATAAAATATAACGAAGCTATTATCGCTCCTTTGGCTGAAGGGGAAGAACTTGGCGTAATGGAAGTTTTTTACGACGGCAATTTGCTGGGAGAGGTAGTTCTCGTGGCTGATAAAGACTATGAATATTCATGGTGGTCTGCATTCTTGGGAGTTATCGGTAAAATAATCGGTATATTCGCACTCATCATATTGGCTGTGATTCTCGTTCTTATTGCTATTCGTCAGATTGAATACGAAAAGAGAAAAAAAGAGCGAAGAAGAGACAGAAATTCTCGCAGATAAAGTGAAAATAAGGAATCTTTTTGGATTCCTTATTTTTTTCTCTTGAGATGGTTCTTTGTCTTTACAAATCGTAAAAATAACTGTATAATAATTATAAGAGTTTTTTCGGAGGTATCGGATATGACAAGAGCAATAAATGTTGGAAATGTAAAAATAGGCGGAGGAGCACCGATAAGTGTACAATCCATGACCAATACAGATACAAGGGATGCTTCTGCAACACTTTTACAGATAGACAGGCTTTACAATGCCGGATGCGACATTATAAGGGTAACTGTGCCGGATAAAGAGGCAGCAGAAGCTATGCGGGAAATTTGCTCCAAAAGTCCCATTCCCGTTGTGGCGGATATCCATTTTGACTATCGTCTTGCTATTGCGGCTATGGAAAATGGAGC
>JAZRHF010000182.1:0-4416 GCA_045644565.1 Clostridia bacterium
CGGAACGGATAAATCCGTTCCCTACGGCATCGCTGTATGTGGAGCCACTTTTTAAGGTAAGAGTACGGGATATAAATAAACACCGCAAGGCATTTGCCTTGCGGTGTTTTTTATTTAACCTTGCAGTTATCTATTGCATAATCAAGCAGTATGTTTATAAGCTCGTTTCGTGAGCGGTTTGTCTCATCAGAAAGTCTGTTAAGCTTTGAAACGGTTTCTTCCTTTATGCGGATGGAAAAAGTTTTGTACCCGTCTTCGCCTTTTAATGTCTTTTTATTAATAATGAGCTTGTCTTCCATAACATATCACCTCACATATATTATATATTGACAAAGGTGATAAAAATATGTTATAATAAATAACATAAAAATAACATGAGGAGGAACGATAAAGCTATTGTAAATAAGAGCATCTTATGATAAAATAAAATTGAAATATAGTGGGGTAACTCCCACGGCTTAAGAGAAAGGCGGTAATGTAATGAAAAAAATATTGGCTTTGATAGTAATTGTTTCCGTGGCTTTATCCATGACAATGGTATATGCAGCGGAAACTGCGACAATTCCTTCATTTGACGTTCATTTCAACGGAAACAAAGTTGAAAGTGAACTAAGAGAATACCCACTGCTTTTATATAAAGATATTACGTATTTTCCTATGACATATTTTGACAGCCGTCATCTCGGACTTGTAACGGAGTGGGATGGAGCAACAAATACTCTCAACATATCGAAGAAGAATATAAACTCCATTCTTACTGCTTATAAAGGTGAAAGTAAAAACCCTGCAAAAAACGATGTCAGCATTTGCAATTTTAATATTGTAGTAAACGGAAATGCTATTGATAACAAAAAAGAACCATACCCACTCTTAACCTTCCGTGATGTGACATATTTTCCCCTTACCTGGCGTTTTGCTCACGACGAATTCGGATGGGAATATTCTTTTGATAACGAAAACGGTCTTGAAATAAATTCAGCTAACCACAGAGTTAAGATGCTCGATTTATCCGCCCTCGAAATGGTAGGCTCGTATGCCGGATTCACCTGTGACGGAGAGTTTTATTACCATCACAACTCAGCTAACGGTAATATATACAGAACACCTGTTGATGACCTCAGTAATCAGGAACTTATTCACCATATCGAAAGCGGAAGCCCTGCAGGACTTGGATATTCAGATGGCAAGGTATTTTTGAACTACCGCAGCGGCGGTGCTACTATGGGGACAAACTACAGCTACTATATCAATAAAGACAAAACCCTTACCGAAGCTGCAAAACCGAGCCGTAATGGGATAGTAAGCGGAGTAAGTCAGTACCATGCCTATGGCGATGGTGTTACGGCTGAATTATCTTTCTTTACCGGAACGTGGGAATTTTGCTACTATATAGGCGAGGATAAAACCGAGGTTAAAATACCCGGCATATCCTTTGGTACACCGGGACGGCATTCATCGGATGAGGTTATTCCACCCCAAATCGTAGGCGATAATATCTATCTAATCGGATATAAGGGTGAAGAAGAAGTAAAAATCTTAATTTCCATAAATGTTAAAAGCGGCGAGATTTTGGAAATAGAAGATAATGTTGATAATTTTAAAGCATATGACAGCGTAACAAGAGGTCAAGTAGTTATTTACACCAGTAAAGGATGCCTTGACCAATATCATGTTGATTCAAACCAGTATTTTGAAGTGAGAGAAAATTCGGGAACTTTTATTGATATGATACAGATTATGCAGGAAGACGAAGATTACATCGAAAAAAGCCCGTTCTGGGGAATGTATGTTATTACAAAGGACGATAAGGGCACATATCTTGATGTGTACGGAAATCCTAACGGTTCTGTGCCGCCTCCTTTCCAGGGCAGAGAACGGTTAATGACTTTCTCGGCAAATACGAGCTTCAGCTATCACAACGGCTATTTGGTAGCAAGAGATAAATCCGAAAATCCGCAGGTAAGGCTTGCCGTATTCAGTACATCTAACAAAGGATATGCACCTCACGTAAAAACACCCTACCTTAGTGCTGACGATGCAACATCAATCACTATTTTCGGAAACACTATGATTTACAGAAATGTGGAAACAGGAGAATTTTGTAAGGTTGACTTATAAGAAAAACGGAACTGCACTGCAGTTCCGTTCTTTTCTTATAAATCGGCTAATAATTCCACGGGGCAATGGTCAGAACCGTAAATATCCGTGTGAATTTTACTGTCAACTACAAAATCCATGGAGTCGGTTACAAAGTAGTCAATTCTCCATCCCGAATTGTTTGCTCTTGCATTAAAGCGGTAGCTCCACCAGGAATAGGTTACCGTGTCGGGGTAAAGGGTACGGAAAGTATCATAAAAGCCTGATGCCAAAAGCTCTGTAAACTTTTCGCGCTCTTCCTTGGTAAAGCCTGCATTCATAGTATTGGTTTTGGGATTTTTAAGGTCAATTTCCTCGTGAGCAACATTTAAGTCCCCTGTATAGACAACGTGCTTTTTTTCTTTTAATAAAGAAAGGTATGCTCTCATAGCATCCTCCCATTCCATACGATAGTAAAGGCGCTTTAAGCCATCCTGGGAATTGGGAGTGTAGCAGCAGACAAAATAGAATTTGTCAAATTCTAAAGTTATCACTCTGCCTTCCGTGTCGTGTTCGGGAACGCCTAAACCGTAGGTGACGTTCATAGGTTCAACTTTTGAGAAAACCGCAGTTCCCGAATAGCCTTTTTTCTCGGCATAGTTAAAGTATTTAAAGTAGCCGGGAAGGTCCAAATCAAGCTGACCTTCCTGCATTTTTGTTTCCTGAAGACAGAATATATCCGCATCAAGTGTATTGAATATTTCCGTAAAGCCTTTCTGATATACGGCGCGAAGTCCGTTTACATTCCAAGAAATAAATTTTTTCATTGACAACACCTCGGAAATATTATACACTATACCTTGAATTAAGTCAACGGGAAGGTGTTAAAATGCCCGAAACAGATTTATATTTGCCTGTTAAAAAGCTTCTCACCGAAATGGGCTATTCGGTTAAAGCCGAGGTGCTTGATGCCGATGTTTTCGGCGTAAAGGACGAAGAAACCATAGCCGTTGAGCTTAAATTAAGTCTAAATCTTGACGTAATCGTTCAGGCGGCACTAAGGCAAAAGGTGGCAGATAAGGTTTATATTGCCGTACCTCCCGCAAAAAGAAGCGGACTAAAAAAACGGCAGAACATTTCCCACGTTCTCAGAAGGCTTGAAATAGGGCTTATCACAGTAAGGGATGACGAAGCGAAAATCTCCTTTCCCGCAAAGGAATTTGACCGCAAGGCGGCTTTTACAAGGGCTAAGAAAACCAAGGAAAAAATGATGGACGAATTCAACCTTCGCCACGGCGACGAAAATGTGGGCGGAACCAACGGTAAAACTATGACGGTTTACCGTGAGAGGGCAATTTTGCTTGCGGCTCTTTCAGAAAAATACGGAGAGATACTGCTTTCGGACATTCCTTATCTTTCGGGAAATCCTAAGGCAAAGTCCATAATCGAAAGCAACTATTACGGTTGGTTTATAAAGAACGATAAAAGCTATTTTATAACGGAAGCGTGTAAAAAAGAGCTTAAAAAATATTCAAAGCTTAAGAAAACTCTGCTTAATGAAGCAGAAGGAAAATAAGGAGTTTTTCCATGTCTAAATTTTTTGTTGACAAATGTCAGGTTTTTGTGGATAATATAACTATCACAGGCACAGATGTAAATCACATATCCCGTGTTCTTCGTATGCGTGAGGGCGATGAAATTAAAATCTGTGATAAAGAGGGAACGGACTATTTTTGCGAAATAGAAACCATTGAAAAGGATTCGGTTTCCTGCAAAATTCTGGATAAGGAAACTTGCCCGGCAGAGCCCGGAGTAAAGGTAACTCTTTATCAGTGCATACCGAAGTCGGGAAAGATGGATTCCATCATTCAGAAAGCGGTGGAGCTGGGCGTATACGAAATTGTTCCGGTTTTATCAAAGCGCTGTGTGGCAAAGGGCGAAAAGGGCGACCGCTGGCAGAAAATTTCCTATGAGGCAGCAAAGCAGTGCGGAAGGGGAATAATACCAAAGGTACATTCTGCAGTAAGCTTTACTGAAGCAGCTAAATCCCTTTCAGAAAAAGAGCTTGCACTTTTCCCTTATGAAGAAGCGACGGACGGTTCCTTAAGAAATATTCCGACAGAGGTTAAAAGCGTTGGAATTATAATCGGTCCCGAAGGCGGATTTGATAAATCCGAGGTTGAAAAGGGGAAGGAACACGGAGCAAGAATTGTCACTCTCGGCAAAAGAATTTTAAGAACAGAAACCGCAGGGAGTACGGTTATTTCAATTGTTATGAGCATCCTTGGCGAAATGGAATAAGGGTGTTTACATAAAAGTAAAAGTTAAAATGAAAGGAAA
>JAZRHF010000183.1:0-2900 GCA_045644565.1 Clostridia bacterium
AAAATATATGTATTAAAAATAAAAAGCGGTTACAACGGCGACACTCACCAAGAAGTGCCGCCGAAATATCCGCTCTTTCCTTATTTTTCAATTGTAACGGTCTGATTTTCTCCGTCCCAGGTAACTTTATAGCCCATCTGTTCCGATAAAAATCTTACCGGCACGAAAGTTCTTGAATCTTTAATTTTAGGAGGTGAATAAAGTGTATATACCACATCTCCGTATGGCGTTCCTTCAACCTTTACGAGCTTATTTCTTATCTGAAGATTAATCTTTCTGATTCCTTTGGAAAGAATGATTTCCTGGGTTTTATCCTTCCATTCAATCTCCATTCCCATTTCTTCGATTAAACCGCGAAGAGGAATCATAGTCTGTCCCTTTGCTGTGATGAAGGGTGCAACGTCCATTGTTTTGGTGTAGGTTTCTCCGTCTTTTGTTATTTCGATTTCGGGAGAGCCTATTTTTAATACATATTTACCCGAATCAGAGGTCTTGTCGTGCATTTCCTTGTTCTGCCAGAAGCTTATCTCGGCACAGCTTACACGGGCGCTATAATATTCCGTGATTTCAAATTCCACATATCTTGCCTTTACGCTTTCCTCGAAGAAAATGAATTTTTCGGATATGTCCTTTTCTTCCTCATCAAAGGAATAATCGTAAAGAAGTTCTTTGTAGTCTATGCCGTCTTCCGACACATAAACATTAAACTTTTCCCAATAGCCGTGATAGTCGTCGGAAGGTCTCGGAAGGATTGACATATGTGTAAATTCCTTAACCTCGCCTAAATCCATATTAATAAATACCACCGTTCCGGGTGCAAGGCGTTCTGTCTGCCAGAAGCCTCTCTCTGTTCCGTCCACAAGTGTTCCGGGGCTTCCTGACCAAGTGGGTGTATCATCAGGATCTGTTACGGTAAAACCGGAGGAATCAATCTTATAGAGTCGGTTTTCGTTTCTTGCTTCCTCAAATTCTTCATAGGATACTATTTTTGTATTTTTTCCGGGTTCCAAAAGTTCAAACTCTGCCATAACGGCATATCCTGCTTTACCGCTTAATACTTCAAGCCATATCCTTTTTACTTCTATGCCACAGGCAAAATCAACAGTCTTAGCGGTCGTTGTTGTCGCAAATTCTTCAGTGCAAAGAAGATAATATTCTCCGTCGTCGGAATCGGAAGCATAGAAATTAACTTTGTCAATAAGTCCCGACTGAGAAGTTGCCCCTTCTCTCGGATAAATGGTGAATCCGCTGATAACCTTTTTTTCGGGGAAGGTTACCTTAAGGTCGTGAGGAGGCATATCGTGGCTTAAAACCTTGCCGTCAGCCTCTTCATAATTAGTGTGCCAGTAGGTATCCATTTTGCCGTCAAAGGCTCTTACACCGGGAGCCCAACTTTTTTCGGAAGATGCTATTACAATCCAGCCTTTATCATTTACGTTATTGGCTTTTGTTTCTTCCTTCTTTTCGGTTGTTGCAGAAGATGCCTTTACTCCGCTTTCGCCCTTGCCGATTAAGTAAAGCTCTGCGCAGGTTCCGACACCGGTAGTTTTTGTAAACACCATGCGGATTTTCTTTAAGCTCGTTTCAGCCCAAAGGGCACTTTTAGCTTCGGCATTATTTGCAAGTGTGCCTGCCCCAAGCCTTGTTTCTGTTCCGTTTTCATCAACCTTATATGCTTCCCAGTTAAAGACATATCCCGAACTATTATCCTGTCTCGGAACATAGGTAAAGCCTTTAACTATGCTTTCTTCGGGAAGAGTGATATCAATATAATAAGGTGCCGGTGCTTTATCTACAGCCTTTCCGTCCTGCTCTTTATAATAGGAATGCCAATAGGTTTTAATGTTTCCGTCAAGCATTCTTTCAGGTCCTGCCCAGGACAATGAATTTGATGCCGTAATAGTCCAGGTGCTTCTTGCAGGAAGAACCTTGGATTCGGCAGCTCCGTCTGTGCCTTCGTCTGCCGTATCAGCCGAAGCGTCATCGGTGGAAGCAAAAAGCCTTGCATCCTCGCCCTTACCCAAAAGGTAAAGCTCTGCGCAGGTTCCGACTCCCGTGGTTTTTGTAAATATTATGCGGACTTTTTTTGTTTCCTTACCTTGCCAGGATACGACCTTTGCATTTTTATTTCTTGCAAATTCGCCTGTTGCAAGTCTTTCTTCTTTCCCGTCATCTGAAACGGCATATGCTTCCCAGTTAAATACATAGCCTGATTCAATATCCTGTCTGGGGGCATATATAAATCCTGTTATCTCTGCTTTTTCAGGAAGCTCAATATCAATATAATAAGGTGCCGGCGCTTTATCGACAGCCTTTCCGTCCTGTTCCTTATAATAGGAATGCCAATAAGTTTTTATGTTTCCGTCAAGCATATTCTCGGCAGGTCCCCATTTCCATGAGTTTGATGCCGTAATTGTCCAGGTGCTTCTTGCAGGAATCACTTCCGATTCCTTTAAGCTTTCAACTGGAACTTCCGTAACATTTGCTTCTGCATTTACTCCGATGTATAAGGAGGATATTATAAGTATAGTGCTTAAAATAAGTGCAAATATTTTTTTCATACCAATTCCTCCTTATTCAATGTGAGATGCAACACTTAAAACCGTTGCCTCATCTAAAGCATTTCTTGATACTGCATAAAGTCCGTTTCCGAAGCTCTTTATGTTCCAGCCGAATGTATCACTTACATAAGTAAGCGGAACATAAATAAGTCCGTCTACCACCATAACAGGTGCAGTAAGCGTTTTGATTTCTCCGTTAATTCTTGCATCAAGTGTACCGATTTCGTTATATGTCCATTCGTAATTTGTAATTGCCGTGTTATCCTCGGAAAGGTCGTGGCGTGCCAAATAAAGGATATTATCCTCGGAATCATATTCAACCTTTGCATAGCCATAACC